>DAYE01000066.1 GCA_002506745.1 Euryarchaeota archaeon UBA33 | reverse complement strand
ACGACCTTTCCTTTTTCAGCAAAAGGCAACGGGGGAAGAGAGAAATCCTTCTCTTTCTTTTCTTTTTGCAATAACTCAGGAGCTAACTTGGTGAGCTCAGCGAGCTGATCATCTACGGACATGGCATTTACTTGTACAACGACCTTGGAGACGACCGGTATGATCTCTGCGGGGGTCACACCGTCTTTTTTCAAAGCAGCGATGACTTTCCCAACAACAGCTTTTTCGTTGGCTTTTCCGTTGAAAAACACCGCGTTCTGTAACGCGAACCTCCGTGCCTCACCCTGTATCCTCTGAGTAGACATGGTTACTTTTCTCGTTGGATGGTATACTCGATCAGTTGATATAAGAGTTCTTTGGCATCAGATGGTTTTATGATTGCTAATGCATCTTTTGCCTGGTTGACCAACTGTAATGCACGGTGTTGTGCATACTCGATGGATCCAAGTTCATTGAAGAGGTCGTAGACGAGTGCGACCTCATGTTCCGATGCAGCATGGTTCCCGAACACATCATCGAGCAGTTTCTTGTGTTTCCCGATGGCATGCGTAAGACTATGAACCGCGATGAGCGTCTTTTTTCCATTTCTGATGTCATTGCCGATGTCCTTGCCCAGTGTCGTTGCCGTACTGCTCATGTCCAGGTAATCATCCCAAATCTGAAACGCTAACCCCATCGTCATCCCATAGGTCTGCAAAGCAGAGACCTCGGATGGGTTCCCACCACCGATCAACCCACCACCTTTCCCAGCCAATTCAAATAACGCGCCGGTTTTCTTCCCAATCATATCAAGGTATTCCTGCTCGGTTACTGTTTTACGTCCTTCAAACTCCATATCCAATTGTTGTCCTTCGCAAATCGCTATGATGCCGTCAATGAAATCCTGTTGCAGGAGTTTATAGGTTGAAAAATCAATGGATACAGCAAGGAGTGCCTCAAAAGCCTTCGCGAATAACAAATCCCCCGCTAGGATTGCGGCGGGTTCGCCGAATTTAACGTGCACCGCAGGAAGGTTGCGTCGTAATAAGGAATGATCCATGATATCATCATGAATCAATGTGAAATTATGTATCAATTCCAGTCCAGTGGCAAGCGGGAGTGCTTTCTGCAAGTCCCCTGAGACGCTTTCGCAGGAAGTCAATGTGAGGAATGGTCTGATCCGTTTCCCACCCGCAGCGGGAAGATGTTGCGACGCCTCGTACAGCTTCGTCGGTTTTTTTATCTGCAGGTACTGTTGCCAATAGATGTTAAACATCTCTGCTCGTTTTACAAGTTCAGTCTGTAGATCCATATCTTACTTCCACCGTTGATAGTTTTTCGACAGTATCGACACCGACAAGGAACATCGCGATACGGAGCTCTCGAGTGATGATATCAAGCTCCTGCTCCAGAGATTTTTTATCCTTCATTGCTGGTTTCAGCAGTGCATGCGCCATGCCTGCGGCGCTTGCGCCAAGAACAAGGGCTTTTGCGATATCCAGTCCATGGCGGACCCCACCGGTCGCAATGATGGGTAACTCCCAGCTGATCGCTTTTCCGACCTCAAGAATACATGTTGGCGTCGGGATGCCCCAATCCCAGAATGTCTGACCAGCACGCATGCTATGGGCGTCTCCTTTCATCTTTGCACGGTAATACTCTACTGCAGAAAACGACGTGCCGCCTGCGCCTCCGACGTCAATGCCGCAGATCTTCGTCTTTTTTAATTGATGTGCAATCTTGCCAGAGATACCCGCGCCACTCTCCTTGATGATGATCGGACGGCTGAATTCTCGTGATAGCATGTCAATGGTCGCAAGGCATCCTTTTGCTTGTGCCTCGCCTTCTGGTTGTATTGCCTCTTGCAAGAAGTTCAAACAGACCGCGAGGACGTCTGCATCGATCATCTCGACAATCTTTCCTGCGTTCTCAAGGATCTGTTGTTTATCCCAGAGAACCATCTGAGATGCACCGATATTTGCGATCTTCAATGGGATATCATATTCTTTGATGACGCTGTAGGTTTCCGCAAGTTTCTGGTTTTCGAGGGCCGCACGTTGGGAGCCGACCCCCATGCCGATTTGGTATGTGGATGCGGCAGCGGCTAAATGCTCGTTGATCTTCTTACCTTCGGAGTACCCACCGGTCATGCCTGAGATGATGAGCGGTGCATTCAGTTTCTTTCCAAACAACTGGGTCGAAAGATCAATATCATTTTCATTGATCTCCGGGAGCGCGTTATGCATCAGATGGACGTCGTCCCAATAATTATAATGAGCAGATACGTTTTCTTTTAATGAAATCTGTACATGATCGCGTTTCCTTTCCTCCGTTTGGTTCATATTTTATCACCGTAAACGATGGTGGATCGTACCTTCTTCCCTTTTAAGGTATCATATAATCTGTTATGAATATTCCCATTCAATAAGATAGTGTCAGCACCTGTTTTTGCTATCTGTTTGATGGTGTGAATTTTTCCTTTCATCCCTTCTGTCACATCTGCGTGTGCGTTTAGTGATGTCGTGAGTTTTTCTAAATCTTTTACCGTTGTTTGTTCAAAGAAGGTTGCGTTCTTGTTGGTCTTTGGATTGGCGGAGTATAATCCATCCTCGTCAATGACGAAAATCACTTTTTCTGGTTTAAACTCTACTGCGAGCTGTTGGATGAGCAAATCTCCTGAGCAGATAGAAAATCCGAGTTGATTATCAAGGGCGACGTCACCAAAACTGACTGGCATGAATTCTAAAGCAAGGTATTTTTTGAACACCGTGTAATCTATGCGTGAAAGTTTGTGATTCGATAGGGATAGGACGGCATGTGGGGGGATGGATACTGCAGGAATGTCATGATTATGGAGCGATGCAAGAACGAGATTGTTTAACCGTTGAACCATTGCTTGCGTCAGGGCAAATCCTTCGATCTGTTTTTTTCTTTTGAACCCATCGTTTAATTTATATTGTTTCGCAAGGATATGACCGAACGACCCTGCGCCATGAATTAAAATGATCTCTTGGTTCGCATGTTTTAATTCTGCAGCAAGTTGGTCCATTACCTCTTGTTTGAAACAGCATTCTTTTGCTTTGTTGGTAATAACACTCCCGCCGAGTTTGATGATAAACATATGCTACCCGCATGAGACTGGCTATAAAAAAGGATTTTGATTGATTGCTGATACCCTGAATGTCACAGAATATTTGTTATTCTTTTCTTCTTGAGAACGGTGGCTTGTTCTTATTCTGCTCTTGGATGAGCCACAGGGAGATTGGCATCGCTGAAGCAGGTGAACGCATGGTGCTTTGTGACCATCCTTGCATCTCCGGTTCTGGTGTGTTCGTCCGGCAGTCCTCACAGATGAAAAATTTATCATCAAAGACCAAACCGCTTTGATGCTCCTGGAGATGGAATTTTTGTTTACACATCTCGCACATTTTTTCTGAAATATGTACTCCTCCTAAACCACTTCCATTTTCCGGTTGTGATCACATTTCTTTATGAGATTTGTATATAAAACTCTTTTGGATGAAAAAGAAAAAAAGAAGAGAGGGATGGGATGCAGATGCAAAGGGAAAGTGGCAGATATGCCAGCATTCTTGGCTGGCATGTCCTCCGTAACTCAAGGTCAATTAATCATGGGATGGTCGTTCTTGGATATAAATATCAAGTAGGGGTGAGTGAAAGTATTCATCAATGTTTTCTAAAAAAATGAATAATTCCAATCACCAATCATTTCTTCACCAAGAACCCTTCCATGTATACTCCCCAAATCCATTCTACATACATTACTATGGTTCGCAGATGACCGTGATGGTAATATTCACTGGCGCCCCGTGTTGATTATAATCATCAGCCTTGTATGGGGTAAACGAAATCGTAATGGTATCTGTTCCATTGAAATCACTCGGTGGAACAACAGAGACACAAATCTCATCGCTGGTATTCATGTCTAATACGACCGAGGGTATTGAAACTAACCAATCACCAGAAGGCCAGTCTACAACCTGGGTCATTACCACGGTTTTTCCATTCCCTGTATTTGTAATATTAATTAGCAGATGTGAGGTATTACCCGGAGTAACATTGATATAATCGCTGGCTGGTATGACTACGATGCGAGGGAGGTATCCAGGGATAAAAGTAAGGCAAAAGTTTTGTTCAAATCCATGGACGAATGGAAGAGCACCAAAAGGACCAAACATAGCACCGACAGATGCTTTTATTTTAACAAAGCATGTATAATACGCAGGTGCATGGTCATTGACTGCGACTGTTAAATTCGTATGTTGTTCTACGGGTGTTTCGCTGATGGGAAAGCGTAGGTACGATGGTGAAAGGGTTACTGAACAATAATCAGGTTTATCGATAATCTCTATCGACATATTGACAATCTGTTTTGTAAGAGAACAATAGAGGAGAATGAGTCGACCAAGATAACCTCTGTAAACATTGTGTGAGACATCGAGAGTGATGAGCTGAGGGGGCCCCAGTGGAACAAGTGGCTCTTGGGTCTGATTTGCAGACCAGGAGACGACGATATTACTTTGCAGACCAAAAACGTCTCCCAGAAATGTCTGATGGGTACACATGGTTTTTTGAGCGGTAATGATGCTGGTTCCTGTGATTAAGAGGATGATTCCTATCACTAAACATTTCCTCATCATAGTCTTACCTCATATTATCCACAATTTCGTATATTCTTTTTCATTCTTAGGTGGACGATAGTATGCTATAACCGATACGATCGTTGTTTGTCCGACCAATGAATAATTATCGAAAGAATGTGGAGTAAAACTCATGGTTATTGATTTCTCATCTGTGAATGCATAGGGGGCAATGATGGAAAGGTTGATTTCCTTGTATTCATCGACCTCCAAGACAAGTTGTGGAGGTAAAGAAACAGTCCACCCATCTGGATAACTTACGACTTCGTTTTCTACGATTGTTATCCCATTCCCAAGGTTGGTTATCCCTATCGGGAGTTGTACTTGGACGAGTGGAGGTGTCTCGATAATGTTTCCCTCGGGAAGATCAAAATTTAGGAGTGGTTTATACCCGACAGTGAAGGTAACATTTACAGTCTCGGTGGTGCCCTGCATGACTGGGATGAGACCAAAAGGACCATGCAATGGTTCTATGATCGCTTGAATCGTCACAGGAAAGAGCTCAAAAGCAGGTGCATTATCATCAACCATCACTGTAAGGTAGGTGTGAACTATCTCATAGTTGTTTTCAAAGCGTGGTATGGTAACCGATAATGTGCCTTGTGAAATAGTCGTTGTACACCACTCCGGTTTATCAACCACCGATAGCTTCATGATAATTTGTTGACCTTGAAGCAAATAATTTATCAAACGACCAAATATCCCCCAGGTGACCCAAAACATCATACTCAATTCAACACAGCGAAGTTCTCCTCGGGGGACAATAGGTTCCTCCGTCACATTCGCATTCCAAGATATTGCGATATTACTGTTTAATCCAAAGAAATTCCCAGATCGAGTTACTGACTCTACTATGATCGGTACAGATGCTGCAGTTGAAGGGATGAACCCTGTCCCAACAAACAAAAGGACGATTCCAATCGTATATCCTTTTAGTATTCGTGGATTTTTATTCATCGCTTTCCCCCGTCTACCATTTTATAACAATCTTCCCCTATAAATATATTATTGATTCCAAATTTTTTAAGGATTCCATAAAAATAAGATACTACGGTATGTACTCCTCATGTTTCATAAACAAAGTCCAGAAAGCGAATGAATTTATTAATCAAAGAACTATGACAGAGGTACCTTAGGAATAAAACACCCATGATGACAACCCTACGAGTGATACTCCAAGAACTCACCCCCGCGATAATTGACACATTACGGGTAGTTTTTTGGCAGAATGTGTATGCAACCAAGGCAATCGAACAGACACTCAAGCTCCACCCAGACTGGGAGGACAGCAAACGAGCAATCTTTTCCGACACCATCTATGACCTCATCCGATGGTGGAGACCATTGTGGTTCATCATCGACAAAGAACCATCAGAAAACCCAGAAGACCTACAAAAGCTCATCACCATCTACCTGTTCACAAAGAAAGGAGACCTTACTGCGCTTCAGAACAAAAAAGACTTAGACACATCACAACTCTTCCAACGGATACAATCCACGAAACATTCACGGGCTTTGCGCGAGTCAATCCCCGATTGGCTGGATGCCCAAGGAGAAAAAGAACTGGGCATGCGCTGGGAGCAGGTCCTTGTCGCATTGAATAAAAAACCTGACCTTATCATCAGAGCAAACAGCCTGAAAACGACCCCAAAAGAGCTTCTCATGATTCTCCGAAAAGATGGGATCATCGCTGAGCCAATAGACGGGAACCCAGATGCCCTTTTCATCATAGAGAAAATCAATGTCTTCAAACTCCCCAGTTTCAACGCAGGGCTCTTTGAGGTCCAGGATGCTGCCTCACAGATGGTCAGCAGGATTCTTGATCCACGATCAGGGATGCGGGTCGTTGACGCCTGCGCAGGAGAAGGAAGCAAGACATTACATCTCGCAGCGTTACTAAAAAACAAAGGCAAAATCATCGCCATGGACACCCAAGAATGGAGGCTGCGAGAGCTACGAAAACGAGCGAAAAAGGCAGGGGTGGACACCATTGAAACACGACTCATCACCTCCTCGAAATCGTATAAAAGGATTAAGGGAACCGCAGATCGACTGCTTCTAGACGTTCCTTGTTCCGGGCTAGGGACGTTACGGAGAAATCCAGACATCAGATGGAAATTGACTGCAACGGATCTCGAACGACTGAAAAGCGTACAGCAAGACCTTCTCGAAAAATACTGTACACTACTGAAACCCCAAGGACACATGGCCTACTCCGTCTGCAGCATCCTACCCTCAGAAGGAGAAGAACAGATCCAACGATTCCTCAAGAACCACAATGAATTTCGCCGCTTAGATGAAAAACGATATTGGCCGGACATTGATCGGACCGATGGGTTCTACATCGCACTTCTTCAACGCACCTCATAACAACATATTCGAAACCATATAAAGGGAAAAAGAAATACCTAGTAATTCCTAAAGAAACACAAAGAGGTACTCTCTGATGAAACTACTCTGCTGGAACGTCAACGGTCTCAGAGCGATAGACAAAAAAGGGTTTTTCACCTGGTTTATGAAAGAATCACCAGACATCATGTGTCTGCAGGAGATAAAGGCAACACCAGAGCAGCTCCCACCACATCTCAGAAACACCCCAGAGTATTACACGTTCTGGAACCCTGCGGAAAAAAAAGGCTACAGCGGTGTCGCAACATTCTCAAAACAAAAACCGTTGTCTGTCAAAAACGGTTTTGGAAGAGAGGAGTTCGACAGCGAAGGACGCATCCTCATCACCACCTATCCTTCCTTTACGTTATTCAATATCTACTTC
Organism: Euryarchaeota archaeon UBA33; assembly: GCA_002506745.1. Classification (GTDB taxonomy): domain Archaea; phylum Thermoplasmatota; class E2; order DHVEG-1; family DHVEG-1; genus SM1-50. The sequence goes on along the minus strand of DAYE01000066.1, from coordinate 10,883 downwards.
CCAAACGGGAAGAAAAACAAAGAACGACTCCAATACAAACTAGATTTCTATGACGAGTTCCTCAACTACGCGGAAAGCCTCAAAGCAAAAAAACAAAACATCATTGTCTGCGGTGACCTCAACACCGCACATAAAGAAATCGACCTTGCACGACCAAAGGAAAATGAGCATATCTCAGGATTTTTACCAGTGGAGCGAGCATGGATCGACACGTTCATCGACCATGGTTATGTCGACACGTTCAGACGGTTCCATCCAGAGCCAACCCAGTACTCCTGGTGGGACCTGAAAACCGCTGCACGAGCACGCAACGTCGGCTGGAGAATCGATTATTTCTTTGTCAACAAAGAGTACCTCCCAAAGATAACAAACGCGTTCATCAGCCAAGAGGTCATGGGGTCTGATCATTGCCCTGTGGGCATCGAAATCACACCATGAAACAAGGAGAGAATGTTATGAAGGAATCCCTGGATTATATCTATAAGGAACAAAAAGAAGTCTCTCTGTATGGCGGCATCGCTGCGCTGCTCGGATGGGACCAGATGACCTACATGCCACCTAAAGGAAGCGAGGAACGGGCAGACCAGCTGTCGCTCATCTCACGATTAGCCCATGAACGCGTGACATCAGAAACGCTCTATACTCAACTGAAAAAACTCGATGATGTCGGAAATACATTAACAAAAAAAGACCGCTTGGTCGTTACCAAATTACTCCGTGATGTCGAAAAAGCACGAAAACTCCCAGCAGAGTTTGTAGAAAAAATGACAAAAACCACGTCGATAGCATATGGCATCTGGCAAGAGGCACGAGAAAAAAACAAATTCTCCTTGTTCCAACCATATCTTGAAAAAATCGTTGAGCTTGAAAAACAATACTATGATTATATCAAACTCCCTGGTCATCCATACAACACCTTGCTGGATGATTACGAAGAAGGTATGACCGTCGATGTCTTACAAAAAGAATTCACCAGCTTACGACAACAGCTGGTAGAGCTCCTACAGAATATCACCTCAAGTACAACATATCAAAGACAACGACCTATAACGTTCAAATTAGACAGTAAACACCAAAAGGAACTCTGCGACATCCTCCTTGAACAGATGAACCTCCCGTTTGACCGGGCACGCCTTGACATCTCCACCCACCCCTTCACCACCTCGATGGGAGACGATGACGTGAGATTTACGACCAACTACGAACGAGGAGGCTTCCAGTCGTCTTTTTTCTCAACCGCACATGAGGCGGGTCATGCGCTCTATGAGCTAGGAATCCTGAAAGGAGAATACAAAGATACGGTGATCTCAGATGCTCCATCTCTGGGCATCCATGAATCACAATCCAGGTTCTGGGAAAATATGATAGCAAGAAGCAAACCATTTTGGAACTACTTCACACCAATATTCCAGAAGATCGCTCCGGATGAATGTAAAACCATGAACACGGAAACCTGGTATCGATCAGTCAACCAAGTCAGACCAACCTTGATCAGAACGGAGGCTGACGAATTGACGTACTGTCTTCATGTGATTCTCCGCTTCGAGCTAGAACTCGAGCTCATTGAAGAAAAAATCACTGTAGCAGAGTTACCAGAGTGTTGGAACCAGAAAGTCACAGATTTCTTAGGAATCACCCCAAAAAACGACCGGGAAGGAGTCCTGCAGGATATGCATTGGAGTGGAGGAGAGTTCGGGTATTTCCCCACCTACGCGATCGGAACAATCTATGCATCACAGCTCTTCAGACAATTCCTAAAAGAACACCAGACAGCACAAGATGAAATCTCAAAAGGTGAGTTTGCAACAATCTTACAATGGCTCTCGGAACATATCTATCAATATGGTTCGTTGATGACCGCTGATGAAATCATTAAAAAAACCTGCGGAGAGGGGTTAAATTCTAAAGTCTTCGTTGGATATCTAAAAGAGAAATATTATCCACTATACGGAGTATAAAGAGGTGCTGACCTTGACAACCTTGGTATTAGTCAGACATGGGCAATCACAATGGAATTTAGAGAACAGATTCACCGGCTGGGTGGATGTCCCACTCTCACCAAAAGGAAGAGAGGAGGCGACTTCTGCTGGAAAGAAACTCAAAGACATACGATTTGATACGATCTATGTCTCCCATCTCATGAGGGCGATCCAGACACTTAATTATATTTTACTTGAATTATCAGATGAACGAATCCCAATCCTGTATCATGAAGAAGAACGAATCCATGCGTGGGAGCATTATTCAGGTACGAGGGAGAAAGAGATCCCTATCTATCAATCGGCGGATCTGGCGGAACGATACTATGGTGATCTCCAGGGGTTGAACAAAGCGGAGACCATGAAGAAATACGGGGAAGCTCAAGTGCATCTCTGGCGACGCAGCTACGATATCAACCCACCCCAGGGTGAAAGCCTGAAAGACACCTGTGAACGCACCATTCCGTATTACAAAAAAAATATTGAACCGGAGCTTCAAACAGGGAAAAACTTGCTCATTGTCGCTCATGGCAATAGCCTCAGATCTATTACAAAATATGTCGAAAACATCTCCGATGAGGAAATCCCAAAGGTTGAAATTCCTACAGGGGTGCCTATTGTTTATACCTTTGATTCTCAGATGAAACTACAAAAAAAGATACTCCTTGAATAGGATAAAACCTATATACCAGGTTTTAATCACGGTCATCATATAAAATATCATAAGAGGAAAGATATGATAGAGCAGCGGTTCAAATGTCCGAACTGTGAGGAAATCGCCACCTTCTACGGCAACCCTGGAGAAACTAAGGTAGTTACTTGTGCAGCCTGTCATATGAAGGGACGTCTCACCATCTCGGGGGAAAAACAGGACGATGCCGTTGCTATTGAGGTGTCTCATCTAAAAAAAGTCTATGGTGACCTTATCGCGGTCAATGATATTTCATTTGCAGTAAAAAAAGGAGAGATTTTTGCGTTTCTTGGACCGAACGGGGCTGGGAAGACAACCACGGTCGAGATGATAGAATCAATACGGACACCGACTGCAGGGTCTATTAAATTGCTTGGAAAGGATGTCAAAACCCAGTTTAACGACGTCAAAGAAAAAATCGGGATCCTTCCTCAAGAATTCCATTCCTTCGAAAGATTGACGGTCCGAGAGACCCTGGTGTATTTCTTGAATCTTTTTAAGAAAAAGGCTGATGTTGACGAGATCATCACATCCTTGGATCTGACGTCTCATAAAAACATGTTATACAAGAATCTTTCTGGTGGGTTGAAACAGCGTGTTGGCGTTGCAATCTCACTAGTCAACGACCCGGAGATCATCTTCCTTGACGAGCCGACAACCGGATTAGACCCCAAAGCCAGACGAGAGGTCTGGGGCGTTATAGCAGAGTTACGGAAAAAAGGAAAAACCGTGTTTCTCACCACACATTACATGGAAGAAGCTGAGTTCTTAGCTGACCATATTGCGGTTATTTTCAAAGGGAAAATCATCGCAGAAGGCACTCTTGAGGATTTAATCCGTACCTATGGACAAAGCAGCGTCATGCATATTAAGAAATGCGTCAATGCCCCTGAAGTTATTGAGATGCTCAAACAAGAAGGTTATGATGAGATATCCTCAGAGGGGAACGGCGATATCGCAATCAAGATAGACTACAAAGAGCGTGTACTCGATATATTATCGCATCTGCGGCATGATTGCATTGAGTATGAAAGTCTCGACATCAGACGGTCAAACCTCGAGGAAGTCTTTTTACGATTGACTGGCTCAAAACTGACGGAGGATACCGCATGAACCTAAAAATCATTTGGATGGATTTCGTCTATAGCGTAAAAGCATGGTATCGTAGTAAAGGTGGTATGTTCTGGAGCCTCGCATTCCCTGTCATCCTCATATTACTGTTTGGTGCGATCTTTTCAGGAATTGGCAGCTCGAAATACACCATCTATATTCAAGACCAGGATCAGACCGAGATGTCCATGATGTTCAACGCTACGCTAAATGCGACCAAATTGTTCAACATCAATATCGTAAAAGCAGATGTCAACGTCACCGAATTTATCAAGGAGAAGAACATCAAAAGTTTAATCGTGATACCAGCCGGATTCCAACAGACGATTCAAGAATCTCATACGAATCCATCAGCTCGGGTGGATCTTCAATTCTACTTTGACCCTAGTGAGCAGACGACAACCCAAGTCATCCGGAGTGTTATCTCCAGCATCCTTCAAGAAATGAACAAAAATCTCTCTCAGAGCAGAACGATCATCGGAGTTCGGGAAATAAGTACGATTACGGAGAACTTCAATTTCATTGACTTCTTCTTGCCAGGAATGATTGGGTTTACTATCATGCAAGGCGCCATCTATGGTAGCATCGAGCGGAACACGAAATACAGGAAAGATGGCATCCTGCGGAAATTACTCACCACGCCGATCACGAGGACAGAATGGATCTTAGCAAAAATGCTGTTCATGATGTTCCTTGCTGCTCTTACGACCGCTTTGATCACAATCATTGGAATTTTAGTCTTTGGTATGACCGTGAATATTACTGCATGGGTCATCATCGTCATTATCGCCACCAGCTTCCTGTTCTCAGGGATGGGGATGCTTATCGGCAGATTTGTCAAAGAAGAAGAAACCGCAGATACCGCGGCGGGGGCGATCAGCTTCCCGATGATGTTTCTTGCTGGCACCTTCTTCCCCTTAGAACAGATGCCGGGATTCCTTCAAACAATCGCTCATGTACTCCCACTTTATTATGTGAACGAAGCGCTACGCAACTCGATGATCTACCTGAATCAAAATGAATCGCTCATCAACGGTGCCGTCGTTATTATTTTCGCAGCGGTGTTCTTCATCTCCGGGGTGCTGCTGACAAAATGGAAGGAAGATTAACTAGGCAGGGTAGCAGAAATTCGTGTTTTTAAAGAAAGAGAANNTTGTAGAACGGGTTGACTGTATTACGATTATCAATCCCTATGAATTTTGTAGCGATGAGGCCACAGGTGTGTCCAACCTCATGCATCGATGCGGCCGTGGCAAGCCAGCCTTTGGTGTAAGAAGGATATAATTCTGCTAAGAGTTGCGCACTAATGATAAATGCGTTCAGGTGGTTCCATCCCATGATTGCAAATCCACCGCTCTCAGAGTAATCGCAGATGATCCCATAATGGAAGATATGCTGTCGAGGGTTGTTCAAATCATTATGAATGAAGGAATCCCAATAGATAGTGATGATCTCTGCATAGGAGACATGCGTTTGGGATGGAAGTTCTTCTCCGCCACCAAGCTCGCCGGTGTCAACATGAAGGCTGATGTTCTGCCGGGCGAATGCTTCGATCATTTGTGTGATTTCTTCCATCGGGGGTTTGTTGGTGCTATTCCCCTGAATGCTTTTTGTCCAATCAAACTCAAGAAACAAATCTTTTGCAAACGGGTTTGAACCAAATTGATCCATGTAACATTCTTCAATGTTGTTCAACGAGTCATTGTCAGGGTCAAGATGTTGATGATCATCCCAGATGGTTGCGGAGTATCCCCATTTGATTTCCCACCAGTCTGGTGCCCCATCAGCATCTGTGTCAAGATCAACGAAGGTGATCTGCTCAGGCCATGGATCGGCGTAGCTCGGTTTCTGGAATGTTTTCTCCAGATCCCAGTCTGGTCCGATCTCTGGCATCGGAAACGTCAGCCACGGTCTATAGGATATCTCACGGGGGTTCCACGTTCCACGATCCGCTCTGACAGGACTGTTATGCGCTGGTCCGGTTTTGGCTCCCCACCAGTTGTAGCTGGCATCAATCGCTGATGATTTCGCATAGAGGCCAAAGTTCTCGTTTCTATAAAGGTTGCTCCAAGAGATGGTAAAGCCACTGTCCTCAGCGTAGAGCCCATAGCGGAGGTTTTCTGTAAAAACACAGTTCGTCAACAGAATGCTCGATGATGATTTTTTTAATTTGCAGGAGAAATGGGTGTTGAGAGAAAAATTACACGAGTCAATGTAACAGGCTGATGAATTTATCAGATTCACACCAACACCATTATGGACGATATACGAATTGATGATGTTGATGTACTGACAATCTACGAAAAACATCCCACCCTCATTATCATCGTTATCACGGGCTGCTGACTCTGATATGTCGATGTGTGAGGACCGTTCGCAGAGGAACCCGATACCGTTGGTATCTGCATAGGAATGAGCGATGGTGACGCAAGTGGTGTCAGAGAGATAGACTCCTGCGCCGTTGTGGTAGAAGGTACATTGACTGATACTGACAAATACGGATGATGAAGAGACAATACCGAATCCGTTCGTATGGAATCGACTATTGGAGATGGTAGTTTCGCTTTGATTTTGAACACATATGCCGGCGCGTGCCCGGTAGATGGTACATTCTGTTATGGTGGTGGTATTTGCTTGGACAGCAATCCCTGCGTCTCCTTGATATCCACCGGAGTTCCGTATGGTGAATCTTCTGATGTAAACGTCCTCGCGAGTGACGGTTATTACGGAACCATTGTTGTATCCATCAATGATGGTGCTCTCTTGCTCCTGTCCTCTGATCGAGATGGTTTTATTGATGATGACTGTCTCAGAATACAGTCCATTAAAGACATAAATGGCGTCACCGTCTGCTGCATGTAGGATGCCGTCGTTGATGGTTTGATACGGATAATCAGAAGAACCGTTCCATGGTCCCTGGGTGTTGCTGTCATCGACATAGATTATGTTTTTCGGTAACGTAGAGGTGTCTTTTGTACATTGTTGCGCGTGAGCAGCAACTATCGATATCGGGGATAAAAGAAGTAGAGTTAGTAACGATATTGTAAGATACTGTTGTTTCATGGAAATTCTCCTTACGAAGACATGTACATCTCCTATACATAAATGTATCTCTATAAATATAATTATTCTATTATTGTATCAATAACCAGGAGAGAACACTAAAGAAATTCTAAAAAAGACAAAACCTTTTCTGAGCGAGGAAGAGAGAACAATGGATTATCCAGATAAACTCTTTGTCCCAATCAACGTTTTTGAATCCATCACACCTTGAATCGATCGGATCTTGTTAATCACGATGCACCCGATAGAATCGATATCATCCGCTTGAATTTTTACAAGGATGTCGAATTCCCCAAACAGCGGATGGACCTCGATGATCTCTGATATCTGGGTGAGTTTCTCGTACACGGTTTTCTCATGAAGAGGGCTTATACTTAACAACGCAAATCCAATTGCCATAAGACAGGAAATAACCTCACACCATCTTATAGTTTTCTTTCCCCATGGCGGTAAAAGGAAATCTTTATGAGGACAATGGATAATTATTTTCAGTGACTATAGCATACCAAGGAGATTATCTATGGATGTAAAAGAAGCGATTCAAAACCGACGAGCATACCGCTCGCTTGACCCTGTAGAAATCACCCAGGATTTAATTAAGGATCTTGCATCACACGCACAACTCTCCGCATCATGCAACAACAATCAACCCTGGAGATTCGTCTTCATCTTTGAACCGGAGATGCTGAAGAAAATGCATGATGCGCTTTCAAAGGGAAACGAATGGGTGCAGCGTGCGTCCATGATCATCGTAGTCCTCAGCAAGAAGGAATATGATTGCATCATCGGGGAGCGGGTGTACTATCAGTTTGATACCGGGATGGCGTCCGCGTTTCTCATCCTGCGGGCAACTGAGTTAGGTTTAGTGGCACATCCTATCGCAGGGTTTAGCCCAAAAAGAACACGGGAAATCCTCGGAATCCCAGACGATCTTGAGGTCATCACCTTGATAAATGTCGGGAAGCATGCAGCTACCATATACCCTGTTCTCTCCGAAAAACAAGCAGCGATAGAGAAGAAAAGACCAGAACGATTTCCCCTTGAGAAATTCGTTTTCCTGAATCGATATACCGACAACGGATAGTGATATTACCCGTACATCTGTGCAGGTAGAGGAACTGATGATGGCGCGGTCGGTTGCGCTTGTTTGATGAATGACCGGATCTTCAGTTCAATGTCATCCGCTTCTTTGTATAATGGCTTGGTATCTATCTCTACCCCAGGGAGCATTTTATCAAGTGTTTCCACCAGTAATGCTGCCGCACGAGAATCCGGATAGGAGGAATGAGCCTCAGCAAGAAGACACAAGACGTCCTGTTTCAAACGTGCTCCCTCAAAGAGCAACACCCCGGTGATCCCTGTAATCATCCCTTCCTTGGTTTCTTCTATGGAATATTTCTTGAGGATGTCCTTCATTTTCTGTGTCGTGGCGACACCATATGTCTTTGGTTTTTTTGGATTGAGAGCATGGGTACCTTCTAATGTCACAATATGGCTGCATTTCTTTTTCTGTGCCCAGGATAGAATCATGTTTGCCACTGGTTTAATGATATCAACCGACGGCATGAACTCAGAGATAATCACAACAATTTGATCACAATCACCTGTGGATCCACAGATTTTTTTGCTTGCGTAGATTCTTACTGGCGGAGATGGTACTCCGTTATGGATCACTGCGGCAGGCATGAAATAACGAGAGCTGATCGTTCCAATCTCATCAAGTTTCAATTGCTCAACAAGGAAATGACCAGCGATTGAACTGACAAGTCCAACTGTAGGAAACGCCTCAATAAGGACTGAATTTGAAAGATCAACGTCCTTATATTCAATGATTTGAATTTCATCCTCCATACTACTCACTTCCCATGCATCTCGTAGGTTATTTTTAACTATTCCGATGACGAAAAAAGGATAATCGTCTCCCTTAATGAAGAAGGGGAGGCAACTCAGAGAGTTTTTGAATCGTGATATCCGCAGGGATGTTCAAACCAACGACCGTGCATCCCGCTTCCCTGCCTGCTTTTACGTCACTTTCAGTATCACCGATTAACAGGACGGTTTTGACATCGACTCCGAGTCGTTCACATGCTTTGAACACGATCTCCGGGTCTGGCTTCGATTTGACGACATCATCGCTGGTGACAATCGCTTCGAAATACTGCTGTATATGAAACTTCTCAAGGATCTGTCGTGCGCAATCAGTTGGGGTGTTGGTTATTACCGCCTTCTTGTAGGACGCTAGGGCTCTCAATGTGTTCTGCGTATCAGGATAGATAGTCACAAAATCAAGGTGATTGCCATAGGTGATGTTGCAGAACTGTGCGACATCAGGATTCAGATGCAATCGTCTGAGGTTTGCCTTTAGGTCATGACCCCAGTATGTCTGTATGAACTCATCACGAGTGATCTTTTGGTGTTTGAATCTCTGCAGTGCATTGTTCAGGGCGTTCCACCAGGCATCAAGGGAATCGACAAGGACGCCATCCATGTCAAAGAGGATCGCACTCGGAGCAAGCTTCATGATCTTGGGGCTGCAGTACCGGGCAGTGGTACAAAAAGGTTTTCTCAGCATCACGGTTTAAATAGAAAAAAACAGATGAGTCTTCTTGATGAAAGAACTCCATATCTCATCGCAGAGAAGAAATCAGATGATTGATATCACTGATGATGTCCAACAGCTCGTTAAAGAAGAAAAAATCAGTGAAGGATCGGTCATCGTCTATGTCCCGCATACGACAGCGGGCATCACCATTAACGAAGGAGCAGACCCCGATGTCCAACAAGACATCATCGATACATTAGAAAAACTGATACCGGAAAACGCGCCCTACCATCATTCCGAGGGGAACAGTGACGCACATATCAAGGCAAGCCTGCTCGGCTCATCAGTAACCATCCTCATTGCAAATGGAACACTTGTTCTGGGCACCTGGCAGCATATCTTTTTTTATGAAGGAGACGGACCACGACACAGAACTGTCTATATCTCCATAAATAAAAACAGGTAATTACGTAAATCCCTTGATTGCTGCGACACATTCCTGACAGATCTTTTTTGGTTTACCTTTTATATGGATATGACGTATGTTTTTTTCTTCTATCTCACAACTACAGACGACACATTTTTCCATTTTGTATCACCTCTTCCTTTATTTTCCGCCGCGGAAATCATCACACGGCTCGTCTTCCCCCATCGGTCGAGAATGTTCAGCATGATCTGGTTGAAGGCAGATATCAACTGATATCTTCTTCATTGGTTTCCCGCAGCAGGATGGTTTTTCATTCTTTGTTTTTACAATCGTTTTTTTCTTACAGGTTTGACATTGATAATAATCTACAGTCATGCGGTCGCCTCATGTCTCACATGGGTTTATTCTATTTAAAACTAGGTTTTTAAAACAAGCAAAAAGTTTTTAGAGGCCAAGAGAATATAAATGCAATGAAATGCGAAACAGTCCCTGGAAAGAAGACAACACACCACGTGAAACTCTATACGCTTAGCACCTGTGGCTGGTGTAAGAAAACAAAGGAACTTCTCAAATCTCTTGATGTCGCCTATGAATATGTAGATGTCGATACGTTAACCGGCAATGACTACACTGAGGCAAATGAGGAAGTGAAAAAATACAATCCATATCGTACGTATCCGACAATCGTGATTGATCATGGAAAACATGTGATTCTTGGATTCAAAGATAAAGAAATTATGGAGAAACTCCGCTGATGCCAGAGAAACAAACAATCATCGATGCAATGAAAAGAAACGCGAAAGACAATGGGTATTATCTCTGCCCAGATCAACAGCTCTTCAGCGATCTGATCGATGGTCTGGTGACAAACACCACCCGTTATGGGTATGGCTCCTGTCCCTGTCGTGTCGCCAGTGGGCAAAAAAAATACGATGTTGACATTATCTGCCCCTGCGAATATCGAGACGCTGATGTCGATGAGTACGGGATGTGCTATTGTGGATTGTTTGTCAATGACAAGGTTAAAAACAATCCATCTCTGTTAGGACCAATCCCGGAACGGAGACCTCA
>DAYE01000106.1 GCA_002506745.1 Euryarchaeota archaeon UBA33 | reverse complement strand
CCCTTCGGCGGCTCTATGTTAACATTTAGCATTTTTATTTAAAGGAAGAAAAACACAAGATTTTACTGGTAAATTGGTGTTCCCTTCCCGACCCTTTCACTCGCCCTTTTTACCAACAACAAATATTAAAGAGACAAGGGATGCTAAACTGCATATGGTGAATATAAAATGGATACATACACTGTTTTCCCAAATCCCACAAGTAGTAAAAAAGGAATTATTTCAGAAAAGTTCATCAGTCTGAAAATCAAGACCTTCTGGGATGCGTGTGCGTATGTACATGGTTTACCATATGGATATAATTCTACAACAGATGATATTTTGATATTATTCAAAGAAGGATATGGCTCATGCACGACAAAACATGCAGTCATTGCGACTCTTGCCGAGGAACTTAACATTCCTGTCTACAAGATGGTAGGGATATACGCTATGAACGAAGAAATCGTCACTGGAACAAATCACATTCTTGAAAAATATCGTTTACCTTATCTGCCGATGATTCATTGTTTCCTTGTTTATGATTCATATCTTGTTGATTTGACTGAAGGTAATAGCAATGGGAAGAACCGCTCTCTTGAGGAGTTCCTGTTCACCGAGAAAGTGATACCGAATATATCAGAAAAGGATGAATACCTGTTGTATAAAAAAGCCCTGGAAAACCACATTCTCAATCGAAAAGAGCTGGAAGGAATAAAGATGATTGATGTGTTACGTGCCCGGACAGATGGCATCGCATTGCTACGTTCCAAAGTATCTTTAAAATATCAAAGAATGAAAATGGTATAACGGTGACTGCATGGAAAAATCTCAAAACCGACTTTCATTTTTAGACAGATTTCTTACATTGTGGATTTTCATTGCGATGGCTCTCGGTGTCGCCATCGGGTATTTCTTTCCAAGTGTTGCAGGAACGCTTGATTCATATCGTCTTGATACCGTTTCTCTCCCTATAGCGATCGGGCTGCTTGTGATGATGTATCCTCCGCTTGCTAAAGTAAAATACGAGGAACTTAATCAATTGTTGAGAGCAAAAGACGCAAAAAAAATCTTTGGAACGTCGCTCTTCCTCAACTGGATTATCGGTCCGCTGCTCATGTTTGGTCTTGCGTGGATATTTCTCCCTGATCTTCCGGAGTTTCGGATGGGCATTATCATGGTTGGGCTTGCCCGTTGTATAGCGATGGTTTTAGTCTGGAACCAACTCGCAGAAGGAGATTGTGAATATTGTGCCGTTCTCGTAGCACTTAATTCCATATTCCAGATAATTTTCTATTCCCTTCTGGCGTATCTCTTCATTACTGTTCTTTCTGGATGGATCGGTGGTGCCGCTGCTTCTTCTTATGTCAACGTATCAATTATCGATATTGCAAAGAGCGTCTTTATCTTCCTTGGAATCCCCTTTATTGCAGGAATTATCTCACGATATACACTTATCAAGAAAAAGGGTAAAGAATGGTATGACGGAACATTTGTGAAGCATATCAGTCCGATTGCCCTTATCGGTCTGTTATTCACTATTGTAGTGATGTTTTCCTTCAAAGGTCTGTATATCATCAATAGACCCTTTGATGTCGTTCGAGTTGCCATTCCTTTAGTATCCTATTTCCTCTTGATGTTTTTCATCTCGTTTTGGTTTTCCTACAAGCTCAAATTCAGATATTCTCTGGCGACAACACAATCATTTACTGCAGCGAGCAATAACTTTGAACTCGCAATCGCTGTTTGTATTGGCGTATGGGGCATTGCTTCCCTACAGGCATTTGCTGCAGTCATCGGTCCCTTAATGGAGGTGCCAGTGCTCATTTCACTTGTCAGTGTCTCATTGTGGATAAAAAAACGATACTACCTTTCAAATGGTGAAATCGTTAGTAGCATTTAATATTCCTCTAAATAAACTCAACATGCCTAACATCTATATAGAAAACATAGATATGCAACTTTTACTATTGGCTGAAAAGAATGATTCAGGTGATACAATATGAGAATAGCACACATATCAGATATTCATGTCAATTTTGGAACAGATTTTAATAACAATATCTTTGAAAAAGCAGTGAAGATTCTTAACAAGTTAGGAGCAGACCTTACCTTCATTTCGGGAGACCTCACGACCAATGGTTTACTTCGAGAATATGAACTTGCTTCCGAGAAGGTCTCTATGATTGAAGGGAAAAAAGCGATTGTGCCTGGGAATCATGATGAATGGAACCTTGGCTATAAATTATTCCCTGAGTTCTTTGGAAAAACAGATTTTATTCATTATTATGGAAAACTCACAGTGGTTGGTCTTGCTACCAGCGAACCTGATAAAGACGATGGTCGTTTGGGAAGAAGCAGACATGGATTGATTAGAAGAGGGGTACGGAAAAAGAATAACTTGACATTAATAGGTTTTCATCATCATCTCGTCCCGATTCCTAACTCAGGGAGAGAGCACAATATTATTGAGGATGCTGGAGAAACATTAGATATTATTTTACGTCATGATATCCCACTTGTGCTTATGGGTCATAGACATGTACCCTATGGAGTAAAGATTCATAATACACTCTTGGTGAATGCAGGAACATTTTCATGTAATCGGACACGAGGACATTTTGGAAACACATTCAATATTATCGATATCGAGAACAATTCTATTCTTGTGACTGTCATGAATGTCGAAAAGGAAAAGCAGGAGAAAATGATTCAATTCAACTGTTCTGATGGATGCTGTATTAATCGTTATTATGAATATGATAAAAAGATTGATTAATGTAAATTGATGAGAAAAACCACCAGTAATATTAATATCGTTAAAAGAAGTTACGTAATCTGATGGCTATTAATAAGAGATTACTGGTCAAATCGATGCTTGCATCATTATTAATAACAATTCTACTATTGGCGATGGCGTATCTTCCGATTTGGTCGATATTGACTGAGACAGAAAAATCGCTTTTTCCTAAATATCTATTAATTTCCTCAATTCTCGTAAGTTTAATTGTAACTTTCTGTATTTTGACTGCAATATTTTATTTTGATATACGAAAAATATTGGAGAGAAAATCATATTGAATATTTTGCATCTTAGGTCAATTACATTTCATGTTGATTATTACTGGTAAATTCGTGTTCCCTTCCCGACGGAGCATCTGGTTCATTTTTCCTTCTTCGTAAGGGATTTGTATCTTATGGGGTAAGCCCTTCGGCGGCTCTTTCAATAGGAACATCCCCCGTAGATCACTGTTCTTCTTTTTTTGATTTCATTTTTTGAAACCATCGATGAATGTGCTTGATGAAATGCGCTAAAAAACGATCGGTTCGCTGAAACTGCCGAAGAAATACTGCTTCTTCAGAAAGAAACAGTCCCTTGAGATGATGGATGTCTGTTTTTGGTGAAAAGAACACATAGAGAGGAATCCCAAGTGCGATGACAATAATACCAATGATCTTTATGGGCAATGGAACCGAACCAAGCAGATACATCGTGATCAGATACAGACATATCATTATCCCAGCAACCGGAAGAATTCGTTGGCCGTGCAATTTCTTTGTCTGTTTTCTTTTTCCAAGGACCAGTAACGCAAGACAGGTGAGGAGAAAAGCAAAGGCTAAGTTGAACACAGAAAAGGAAATCAAATCAGAAAGACCAGAAAAGATACACAGAGCAAAGGCGATAATCCCTTGTATGAGTAACGCCATGTACGGTGTCCGATACTTTGGATGTTCTTTTGAGAAGAGTTTTGGGAACAGGCCGTCGATGGACATCGCATACGAGAGTCGTGCGGTGCCAAGAATCCCTGATTCGTCAGAACCAGAAACAGATACCAATGCCCCAATCGCCATGAGTGCGACTCCAACGGTTACTCCTAGAACGACGGTGCCTGCAAGAACAAGAGGAACTTTGCTTGCCGCCAACTGAGTTGGATCAATAAGTCCATACACCACAAAGTTCGTCAGAAGGTAAAAGATGGTGACAATAATCATTCCAGTAATAATTGCTTTGGGGATTGTTTTTTGAGGATCTTTGACTTCACTGGCAGGGAGCGTCCCCATTTCAAACCCAACATATGCCCAGAATATCAAAATTAATGCAGCACCGAAGTTACCGAACCCGTAAGGGGCAAAGGGGAGATAATTCGAGCTAAGCGTTTGGGGATTGAGAATAAAGAAACCAAAACCAAAGATGATAAGGAGGAGAAGAGGAGCAAGTTTCACAACTGTTAAAACATCATTGACTCGCCCCGCAGCTTTTACTCCTCTGATATTAATGTACGTTAAGGTAAACAAAAACAATCCTTTGATAAGGATTTGCAGAGGATCATTCAAAGTGATATGAAAATAAAATTGGACGAAATATTGGAGATATTGGACAAATGCGATTGCGAATACAGGAAGTGAAAGAATCTCAGCTATCCAGATGCTCCAACCGGTGAGAAACCCGTAGAAGTCATCGAACGCCTCTGATACATAGGCAAACGGGCCGCCGACTCGAGGAACATAATAACTACAATACGCAAATACCAAGGCAATAACAGTTGCGCAGAGCCCTGCGGCTACCCACACGAGTATTGCTGCGGGACCAAGTAACCCTGCGGTAAGCGCAGATGCGATATAGATATCAGCTCCTACGATAGAACCAACCACGATAGCAGTGAGATCAAAAGAGGTGAGTTCTTTTTTAAGGGGCATACGTAATCGATATCAAAGAAACAATATTCAAAAGTGTTGTTTCCCTTAATCAACTCATTGATTTCTTTTTTTGTTTTTGTCGCAAATCCCGTTTACGTTCCAGTGTTTAAATAAGATTATAGAATTGTTATTCCCTCAACCTTTCTTTAATTATGTTTAACAAATGTATTAACCTGTTTAATGAATGTATCAGAAAGTATATTTAAATAAAAAACGTAAACGGTCTTAGGTGAACACAAATGAATGGAAAAAAAATCATAATCATAGGACTATGCCTTTTCATGATAACCGCCTCCATGAGTGCGATAACAGCAAAAGCAGAAGAAACACAAGGAACATCAGATGCAGGCACCACATCTTCCAGTGCAGGAATCTGGTATCCTACTTTTGGTCGATTTAGCTATACCAATGGAGACGCCAAAGGCAATTTTGTCCATTTCACGATTGACGAAAGCACAGGAACGATAACACAGTACACCGTAAAACTAACCTTCTACCCCCAGGTCTGGTACAGACCATTCGATGATAAGAAACCTCTACCTGAAGAAAAGAGCAATATCGGTAATATCACCTACGAGAACAAAACAATATTTACTTCAATACAAATAAATGATTTTTACCTACAAGCAACCCCGAATACCTTCGCGGATTATCTCATCATCCAAGGGAACAACACACTCATGAAATATGTTGATCAAGAAGGCGGAAGTATACATATTGCCTCCAGCGAGCAGAAAACAATTATAACCTTCGTAGTTTCAGATGGGTTTAATATCACCCAGTTCACCAACGACATCTACAGTATGACCCCACCGCCCATCGACGAAAAAGGAGGAGAAAACGGTACAGTGGATACACCAGAACAGTCACAACCTTCTGAAAGTGTCGTTTCTCCATGGCAAACCATATGGATAAAATCCGACAACACAACAACCACAATTAATTCGTATAATGGAACAGTCACTGTAAACGGACAGACGATAGTTCTTGAGCTACGTCCCTACGGATACCTTGATATCTACACCTATGTCGAATATCCAGCACCCCCACTGGTCAATGATTTCTGGTACAACGATCTGAACATCACACACGCACAAGACACCATCGAAGAAGCAAAACGAAATGGAGTAATCTCCGCGGAGGGATGGGTCACCGATGATACGATAACCCCGCCGTCCACGGAGGCAGCACCAACAGACTGGGAACAAGTAAAGATGGCGAACTCAGCTTCAAATAACTACTACACCTATGATGACCCGACCTTTGAGATGACATTCAACAAGATCGATAGCACCGGTGTCGATGTCGTTGTCAACTCAGAAATATCGACCGGGAGAATCGTCATCATCAATGTCGATAACGACATCCTTCAGACCACAACCGTTGAAAAACTCCTCGTCAGCTTCGATAACGAAACAATGAACCCAACGGGAACCCTTGAAAATCTCATGGAAAAAGTACAGAACAAGGATACTACTCCCTCCTATTACGTCCTCAGCGGAGATCAACTTACAACACTCTTTGTCTACGTACCCCATTTCTCCACTCATATGATCTCCATCAAGAGCCTTACATCAGGAATCGGATCAGTTTCGAACATCATTCTGCCACTGGTCCTGTCCGCATTTTTCATTTGTCTCTCCATCGGAGCAATGATACTGCAGAAGAGAAAACAACGGGATGATTTCTAAATCATCCCCCCGCCCCCTTTCTTTTCATCACCACTCCAAAATAACATATATAACAAAAGACATGCAGAACAAACGAAGGTCACCACATGAATGAACTAGAAATATTCCTCAGATTCTCATTTCT
>DAYE01000072.1 GCA_002506745.1 Euryarchaeota archaeon UBA33 | reverse complement strand
TCATTTATTTTGGCGTTTGCCTTGTTTCTCTCGGGAGCCTTGTTGATTATCGCGTGTATGATGCTGATTAAAAAAAGACCGTCCGCTCGTCTTTTCGGATTTGTGGGCATTGGCTTTCTTATCGCTTATTCACTGTTCATCCTTTTTATCGACCGGTATATTGCTTATACCCTTGTCTATGTCCTTATGTTGCTGATTCTCTCTGTTTTGGTCATGGTGGGAGCAGTGTTTTTCTATAAAAAAGGTCTCTAAACAAACGTAGAAATCCTTTTGATTATTTCAATAATTTTCTGAACACGAGAAATACTATAAAAACTGAGATATCGAATATCAAGACGGTCACGACAAACGCGTCTCGTTCTTCCTCTGTTGAGATGACATTATCGGTAAACAGATTATCGTTTGCGACCGTATGATACTCAGGGGATGGTTTATGCAATGCGACATGACCCTGGACGAAGGTATTGTTCATCACTTGGTTATCGTAGGATTCACGGATGTTCACACCAGTATCTAGGTTATCAGAAAAAATGTTACTCATGATACTATTGTTATTTGAAAATTCGAACAAACCGAATCCATTCACTGGTTGATTAAAAACATGGTTTCCGATGAGTCTGTTGTGTGACGCATGGTTAAAATAAACCCCACACCGTGCATTGTCATGAATTGTGTTATTGACAATGAGATTATAGCTTGCAGAATATCCTAGTTGCATCCCATAGAAATTATCGGTCAAGATGTTATGTGAAATCGTGTTATGACTCGAGACTACGTAGACGCCAGCAAACGGAAACTTCGTTTCACTATGGGTAATGGTAAAACCAGAAAGATTACTGTTGCCTGCTGCGAGTGTGATAACGTAACCTTCGTTATCCCCATCGATGATCGTGTTATTTGTATCATCTCCAATGAGATGGACTGGTTTGGTGATTCTCAGGTTCTCATGATAGCTCCCTGGAAAGACATACACGGTACCGTGAGTGGTCATATTGTCCAATGCATCCTGTATCCGGGTAAAATTCCCAGGTCCACTCCCACCAACATATACTATTGGCGTTGTGGTATCTTCCCCGGTTGTGGGTGAAAGGAAAAAGGAAAAGATACAGAAGAAAAGAAGAATCAGAATCACAAGCAGCCTTGTTTTTTTCATATGTATTTCCGCAGGATATAAGGCGTGGGAACTAAAAGTTTGTGGCACGCATAAGGTTTAAGTTCTCCACATGTTTTACTGGTCTGTCTTGAGGTAAAACCATGACGAGAACAACCGTTATTTTACATAGTGAATCACTTGGAAGAGGAAGTGATGAATTAGGGAAAAACATGACGGGGGCTTTTCTGCGGAAGCTCTGGGCGTCTGCAAAAAAACCTGATACGATTATTTTTTATAATTCATCGGTGCATTTGCTCACCGATAAATCATCGGTGCTGGATGCATTGACCGGTCTTTCAAAAGCAGGGGTTGAAATTGTCGCTTGTCAAACCTGTATTGGTTTTTATGAGATCGAAAAGAAAATCGTTATCGGCCGGATCGTCGATATGACTGAAATCGTCTCGATTTTGATGAAATCAGATACGGTGATTACTCCTTAGACGAGCCAGGTTCCTAACAAAAAAAGCATATTACCGGTCCGTTTGTCTCAGATATTTCTTCTCAGGTTGGGTGTTTTTCTCCATATCTTACTTAGAAAGAATATTTATATAAATAAAGGATAATACTATTATGTGTCTATGGTATCGACGGTTCAGCGGAATTTTCTCAATATAGCAGTCACGTTACTGCTCCTTTGTTCTATTGCACTGCCTATGGCGTCTGCTGATGAATATCTTGAAACGAATATCGATACCTTACCATATAAACAAGAAATCATGGTTCCTTTTGACACAAGTAATGAAACCGCCAAATATCAGCCGATCGACATGCGGATTATGTTCGATAATCCCTGTTGGGGAAAAAACGAGACAATCCATTCGATCCGGGTTGGGATCGACGACGGGACAGGACTACAAGAGATCGAATCACAGGTCTACGACATTGAACATTCTGATGAGACCCATATCGAATCATGCAGCGTTGTATTCTTGATTCCCCAAGAAGCAACTGGGAAAGAAAAATACTATGTCCTGTATGATTCAAAAGAAACCGACCAAGCAAACTACCCGAGACATGTAGCGGTCGAGGATACCCATTATTTTTATGAACCGATCCCTGGGCAAAAAATAGATTTTGATTATTACGGCATCAAGCAGGAGGGATTTGTCATCTATGCGGTGATACAGAAAGGTCAGCTGCTTGGCAATCCCATCGCTCTTTCCGCCATCAAATTTAAACCAAATTCTACTGCTGTTGAAACCTATAATTTGGATCAGGTGGGATTTTTTGATTTTCGTTATGGTGTACCTGGTGAACCTGATTATGTTGGCACCTCTTGGTCCACTGAGATTACAAAAACATTGCTCGTGCAGGGAAATCTGATGGTCCGGGTGCGGTTAGAATGCATCTCCCCACGCGGCGACCTTGAATCAGATAACATTTACACCTATTACTATAGCCCGACAAATGCAAAAAGAATATTGGTTGACGGTCATCATGAGATTTTGAAATCTATCACGATTGATGATCCGACAGTACTGGATGGTGTTCTTGGAGGTATCACTTCCATTAAATCCCGGAGCGCATCGATAGAGAAAATGAACGTTGGAGAAATATTACCCAGCGTGTATATCTTTTCGGAAGATAACACAGTCCAAGAGTATTCCGTGCCTCAGAACCCAGATAGCACAGAACGTGAGCTAGTGCTTTCCACAGAGGACGACATAGACCTGGGATCCAAGGGATGGATCTGTCTTGGTGATGCAAGTTCAGGGAAAGTCCATGGGATCATTTTTAATTCAAACACAGGAATTACTGAGGGACCAGATGATGGTGTTCAAATCAAAGTTTTTGCAAAGCAGAACATCAAATTACCAGGACTTGAAGCAGATACAGGAAATTTACATCTTACACGAAATGCTTATGAAAACGGCAACCATCAAACCACACTTGACCAGGGAAAAATATATCAATACAAGGTAGAGTTTTTGACGGTTGAAACCGGTGGATATACGAGGGTCGATGAAGAATCCACCTTCTACCAGAGCATGATCAAAAATATCCCAGTCTTCCGGGGAAACGTCACAGAGGGGGAAGGACAAAAAGAGCGTTATACGTTAACCGTCTTTGCTCATTTTGCTCGATCGGCTCCATTAGGGTCATTGTTTTCTGCAGCGTTAGGCAAAAACGTATCCTATATCTACGCTGAGCTGTACCAGCAGGATAGTTTTCGTTCCTCTGGATCAGTTGGTCGTCTCTCCCTTGGGTCGATTTCGCTGAATATGACCGGAAAGAACCTCCGGCAGAAGCTTCAGATGGCTCTGGGAATTTTTGATTGGAAAAACCTTTCCTTGTTCAAGAAGATCCGGTTCCCCGATCTTGATTCTGGTGAATATCTTGTGAAAATCTATCGGGAGAACCCGAGATTTGCCAAGGAGCATCAGTACATTGGTTTTGGTCTTGTGAACCTGACGAAGGACACTGCTATTCGGATTCGGTGTCGACCGCAGGGTGCTATTCGTATTTCTTTGGTTGATCAGGATAAAATAGGGGTGGAGAACGTCCGATGCGTTTTGGAAATCGACAATACGACCATCGCAGAAGCAGTAACAGACTCTGAGGGAAACACACATCTTTTTGCCCCGTGTTATTCTCTGAAACCATATGAGTTGAAACTCTTCTATCAAGGATTTTTGATAGGAGAAGAACAGGTGAAGCTGAATAGCATTCGTCGATTTATCGATATGAAAAAATCATTTTCCCTTGAGCGATACAGCCTCTCGTTAACAGTCACGGACACCTGGGGTTTTACCCCCACTGTTGATGTCAATCCAACATTGGTCAGCAGTGAGATGGCTTCAGCGACCACTATTCGAGGTGAATCAAGCGAAGACGGATCATATCAGTTCAGCAATCTTCTTCCAGCATCTTATCAGCTGAGTCTGAGTTACAAATCATTTCGACTGGAGCAAGAAGTCAGCCTTGAACAAGCGACAAGCTTAGCGGTAATGTTTCCTGCGGAGTTTGTTCTTGATCTCTCGGTTTTTAACTCCTATGCGGACCCGCTTTCAAACGGGGAGGTGTCTCTTCAGAGGAACGGAAAAACCAAGTCGGCTTCGATTCAACAGAACGGGACAGCCACTGCATCGGTGCCACCAGGGGATTACGAAATTCTTGTTCGTGCGAATGACGAACCTATCGCCCAGCAACAGATTCAAGTAAGGGGAGATAAAATAATGGATATCCTTACCTCGCAAGGATCTCTTCTTCATACTGTGGTTCTCTATCTTGGTATTGCTTTCTTGATTGGTACGCTTGGGTTTCTGCTATGGAAACGCCAGGTGACGATTGGTGTGAAACTCATTACTATCGGTCTGCTGATCATTGCACTCATATCTCCATGGTGGGCATTAAGTGGTGGGACTGGCACAGTATCAACAACGACCAATACCATGGTCATACCCCCAAAATTGATCACACTAACGAAATCATCGAATGCGACAGGTGGGGAAATCAGTGCGGTCCCTTCTGAAGTCACGATGGTGTTGGGGTTATTGTCTATGCTGGTAGGTGTCGCTTGTCTTTTGATTTTTTTCAGTCTGTTAACAGAGAAGAAACTGCGGAAAATAACTATGATTATATCGGTTTTGAGTATCGTAGTGATCCTTCTGACAGTGGTTGTATTTTATTACGCATTAAGCCAGTTGACACAGGTAGGGGTCGGTAGTTTCATGGGGAGTGGCACTCTTGATATCTCGGTCCCTGGCCAATCAGTGCAGACAGCAGTACCCTGCTCGTGGGGTCCAAGCATCAGTTTTTATCTGTTGATTGTATCGCTTGTTCTGCTGATGGCAGCGTTTTTTATGAAACGGATCATCGCTCGGTTCTCTCGCAAAGAATGATGGGAAAAAGGAATACGATGATTTTTTCTTAAGGAGGAGAGGTCTCTGTTCTGACTGAAGAGATATATTTAAAAGTTCAAGCATAATCTGGTCTGGCCAGTGGTAAATTATACGCGGGTATGATCTAGTGGTTA
>DAYE01000092.1 GCA_002506745.1 Euryarchaeota archaeon UBA33 | reverse complement strand
GTCGAATTTCATAACATACATAAACAAAAACGTGGTTATCATTATCTCATAATACTTATAGAATGTAAAAGACAAGGGTGGTTGATGAACATGGCTTTGATGATGGAATCACTTACCTCTGAGTTCGGTGCATTGCATGCGAGCTATAGGACGGTTTCTGTAGCTCACGTGGAGGAATTGAAAGAGGAGCTTCAGCATTGGAAACAAGGCGGGATTATTGGAAAAAAATTCTATGAGCAGAACTACGGTTTTTTTGAATTCGGGATACTCAAGATGCCTATCCAACCGCAATCAATTATCATTATTGCAATCCCGCAGGTGATTATTTCTCTTGCCTGGCACTACCATGGCAAAACACATCAGGTGGTTCTACCGCCGACCTATCGGTTTTCCAACGTCAGGTCACGTTGCTTGGACCTTCTCATAAGGGTTTTTCAGGAGGAAGGATGCAGTGCAGTGAGAGCGGCGTTACCGGTCAAACTCTTGGCCGTTCGTAGTGGGCTTGGTAGGTATGGGCGCAACAACCTTTGCTATGTCGAGGGTATGGGTAGTTTTGCTCGCTTAGAGGCGTTTTACACGGATTATGTGTTTCCGAACGATGATTGGCAGGAGAAAAAACCCTTGGAGAGGTGCGCACGGTGTACGCTATGTATGAACGCGTGTCCCACCCGCTGTATACCTTCTGAGAGATTTTTAGTTCATGCGGATCAGTGCCTTACGTATTTCAACGAATTCGAGGGTCCCTTCCCCCCATGGATTAACCCTCGCTGGCATAATGCGCTGGTTGGTTGCTTGAGATGCCAGGAGGTGTGCCCTGAGAATCGTGCTGTGGTACATCCGAGAGAAGAGGGAGTAACCTTTTCTGAAACGGAAACCGATTTAATCTTGCAAGGGACGCCGAAAGAGCAGTTACCTCCAGGTCTTGTGTCGAAGCTGCAAGGTCTTAACATGGATGAGTACATCCCAGTGTTACCCAGGAATCTTGGGGTTTTGATAAAGAAATAAAAGGGTCACAGATTCTTCGTATATGGAAAACAATAATGTTTTAACCCGAACTTCAATGAGTACGTAGCATGGAAAAATCAGTGGATCAGCCAAAAAATGTTGTCGTAAAAGACCGGAGCGCGTGGCGGCAGTGGTTAGAGAAAAACCATGCTACTTCAACGAGTATCTGGCTTGTTGTGAATAAGAAAAATAGTAGAAAAAGTGGTGTTACTTACAATGATGCGGTTGAGGAAGCGCTGTGCTTCGGGTGGATCGACGGAAGACTAAATGTCCTTGACGATGAGCGGTTCAAACTTCTATTTTCCCCGAGGAAACCAAAAAGTATCTGGTCAAATAGCAATAAACAACGAGTAGGAAGACTGATTCAAAAAGGGTTGATGACTACAGCTGGTTTCGAAAAAATTGAGGTTACAAAAAAGAACGGCTCATGGGACATACTTGATTCCGTCGAGGAATTGATTATACCTCTGGATTTGCAAAAAGCTTTGGATGATAATCCAACTGCAAAAGATTTTTTTTTCTGGGTTTTCTAATTCATCGAAAAAGAGTATTTTGTATTGGATTCAGAGTGCGAAACGTCCTGAGACGCGGTTAAAAAGGATTCGGCAAACAGTTACACTAGCTGCAAGGAATATCAAAGTGAATCAGCAACGCTAGCATTTAAGAAAAGCGCACATGAAGAGAACATGAGCCAGTCATTACTTTAATTTTGAATAAACTATAGGTATCGATTTCATTTCCTTAGCTTTAAGAAATAATTTTTCTTTATCGCTATGCCGTCCAAAATAGAATGAAGAATCTTGGATCTCCCTTTGATATCGAGTCCATTGGACTGTTTTTTCGCTTGAGTCAATGCACCAGTAAGCTCTTCAGGGGCAAAGACTGTCGAAACGATGCAATAATAACTCTTCGAGCGACCTTCGTTAAAATCCTTTAACATCTCTTTGAGCAATCGCTCCCTGTGTTTCTGATCTCGTTCAAATGTAGCGACCCCGTTCTTTTGAATGAAAGCGATATCGTTTTCCAGTGTTTGATAGCATTTGAAGGAATCAGCTTTTTTCCCGTAGATCCTATGTTTACGCCAACGTTCGCATTCGTTGTGATTTTTACAATCCCAGCAGAACTCAACCCCTTGTTTCTTCAAACCGCATGTAAGAAAAGAACAACCGACGACCATCCTTTTCTCCCGTTTGCATCCATCACACCAACGCTTCGCTCCAGCGTTATAGGCAGGACAGAGTCTGCAGGAAAGACCGCAGACACCAATCTCGGGATATTTTACTTGCATAATCACCCCTGTTTAGGATTCTTCGGAGGAATTTTTCCACAAGTAAAACAATAACCTCGGTGAACACAAATGGTTCCTCCACAAGAAGGACATCCCCATCGTATAGTTTCATTTCATTGGTCATCGGTTAAGCCCACCATTCCTCCCGAAATCTCTGTCGATTGACATGCGGATCAAACGCCTGGCAATCATATAACCTGTAAAAATCCATCAACTCCATCTTGATATCCAAATACCGTAACAATGCATGGAGATGCTTGTCCGCCGTCTCAGAAAACACCGTGCTCCAGCGCAGATGCGTGAAACGAACAACGGCCTTGCCCATCGCCTCCGCTCTCCGGCGGACCAGATGATAGATTCGTCGGCTGGCCAGCAGGGTGAGGATCGCCACCCAGATCAACGCCGCGACAATCATGGCGTTCTTCGTCTTGATCACATCCAGAGCGTACCTGCTTTTCAACTCCTTGAAGATCAACTCCACTTCCCATCGCGCCCCATACAACGCAGCGACATCATCCGGCGTCAACAGATCACCGGTGATGTTCGTGAGATACAGATGATAGACCTCCTCTTCCTTGTTGAATACGGCGACCATGCGGAACCGCATCGCATCCTTCCGGCACTGTCCGTTGTACCTCCGTCGTTTCATCGGCACCTCCACCTCGACGTCGAGGACCTGACGGTGCAGCCGTGGGAGGACAGCGCTGATGCGCTGACCGACCACATCGATGCTGTTCCCCCGACAGGTATTGTGCACGACGACGATGCGTGGGTCCGCAGTTCCTTTCAACCGGGAGACGAAGAACCCGCCGTTCTCCGCGATCCTGGTGAAGAGATGGTGTTTGTAAAACCCCAGGTCGACCAACAGGATGCGGTCTTTCACCCACGGACCGATCCGTAACGTCTTAATGTCATGGGTCCGCTCACTGACCAGTGACACGCTTTTCATACTGTTCGCGACCGCGCTCACCAGCACGCTGACCTTCACGCCCGCAGCCACGGTTCGTGATCTGGCCGCAGGCCATCGTTCCGCCAGCGCCTTATGCAGACGGATGATAGTGCTATCCTGGATGAGGACATCCTGGAACCGCTGCAGCTTCTCGGAAAGACAACGATGTCCTGTTGCCGCTAGCTGCTCGATCCCGTGGATCACACACGTCTTCAGGAATCGGACCAGTTCAGGGGAAAACCGGTCGTACCAACTGCTGTCACTGAGGGCGACATCACCCTCCCGTTCATAACTGCGTTTCAGGCTCGCCAGGGTCCGCTGCATCCCCACGCCGAAGCTCAGCACGAGCACCCAGAACAGCGCGACAGGATCGACCTTCCTTGCACGCTTCACCAGCCCGGTTTCTTTCGCGGTCTCCTGAAGCCATTGCGGTGGAAACAGGTCGCATAAAGCTTCTTCAAAATCATGCTCACCGTATTGTCTTTTTGTGCATCCCATAGGCATCCATCCCTCTACCTGGAGGGAACGGGATGCAGCTATTTATAAACTGATGTTCTTAACCGATGACCAATGAGTTTCATTTGTTAGATATTCTCTCACTCCACTTTTTTTCATATGCTCAAGATTTTCAATGACGCTCATCCCATATTTCGTTCGATATCTCTTATCCATCTGCTTCATACGTTGACAAGGGAATGTTCTGCATGCAAAACAAAATTGCAAATTTTTTTTCTGGCTACAGTTTTTGATTATGCACCTAGAACGGGTGACAGGCTTCATCGCGGTATCTATCCGACATCCGAGGCATTTGTTCTTCTCCCTGAGAAAGGCGATACACACACGACAATTGATGCCGCAGGGAGCGAGCAGTGTTCGTTTCATTCTTACGGTAGTGTTCATTGAATAGCCCTTAACGGTTTGGAATAAATAATACTTGTTTTCACCGATTATTGATTACAGAATCAAGAAAAGCCAATAGATGAAGGTGTTGAGGATCGTGAGGGGGATTCCTATCTTGGCAAAATCGATAAAAGTGAGAGTTGCCCTAGCTTTTTTCTCCGCGTTCTGGATGATGATGACATT
>DAYE01000090.1:5884-6012 GCA_002506745.1 Euryarchaeota archaeon UBA33 | reverse complement strand
AGAAGCGGAAGAAAAAGCTAAAAGAGATAAAGTAGAAGCCGAAAAAAGAAGAAGAAGAGAGCAATCAGAAGCATATGCAAAAACCAGAAGAGAACAAGAAGAATTGGGTAGAACATCCGAAATCTGGA
>DAYE01000090.1:0-5825 GCA_002506745.1 Euryarchaeota archaeon UBA33 | reverse complement strand
ACAAATCAAAGGATCATAATATAGATATTCAATTAATTACCACAGATGAACTGGATATTTAATCCTGCAATTAAAAGTCTTTGGCTAGGAATCAACTATTTTAACTTCTTTTTATGATTTGATTTCGCATAAAAAAACATTGAGTCCTTAAAACCGTGTCAATGCTTAATCGATGATTGATATAGCTAGGAGATGTTGAGAGTAGCAATGTAAGTATGCCCCTTCGAAGGGGCTGTCTGTGCTGTTGGGGAATAGGAAATGGTTGCTTTTTTGCCAAAATGCTCTGCTGCTATCTTCAGGTGATAAAGGGCGATGCCTATATCAATTTGGAGTGTGGTTGTCGCGAAAAGACGTCGGAGGATGCCTGGCTTGCCTATGTACGCATGAATCATGGTTTCGTTTCCTGTGAAATACCATGCCTGGCAATTTGTTGACGATGGTGCCAATCGGGCAGCATCAAGTAATTCCTTCATACCAGTAATATCAGTTATTTTCGAGAGAGGTTTTCTGTTGAATTCCGACACATTCATCCTATGTAGTGTTTCCTTTGTGTTCCCGAACGCCATTAAGATGACAAATTCAAGATTCGAATTCTCTTTTACTTTTTTGGTAGGTTGAGGGATACCTTTCCAGCAGCTTCCTATTTCATTTGCTGAAAAGAACAGATCCATTTGCTGTAACATGAATCCAATATTGGTTAGGTAATGTGCTTTCTTTTCAGAAAATGCAGCGATATAATGTGGTGCCTTTTTCCTTGCTCGTCTGATCTGATTGTGTGAAATAATTGTGAATTCTGTTTTTATGTCATCACACATAGGGTGTAAGGTATGGAGAGAATCTGAAATCTTCTGCAGGATCTTTTCATTTAAAGGTGCCATATCATAGGTTCTGATTGATTTTCGTCTAAAAATCATCGGGTATAAATCGTTATTTTCCATAGGTTTTACCTTCTGTAATCCCAAGGGTGAGTAACCGCTTATAATAAAAATTTTGGTTTATAAAATTACAAAGGTTTTTTGAATATCGATTCATTTTTGCTCGATGCAATATACAACTCTAGATATTTGTTATTTACTCTAAAAACCATCGAGTCCTTAAAACCATGTCAATGCTTCTATCGTCTATCCTAATATTTTTATCTTTTCCAAACATTTAAATGAAACATATTCATAGCAAACAAAAACCTTGTTTTTTCCAAGGGGTGATGAAAAACTATGCAAAAAACAAAATCATTTCTTAAAATTTTTAGCATCCTCCTAGCGATTTTTATTAATTTATTCGCATTCAACATTCTCTTCCCTATAGGAATGACGCAGCATCAGATACAAACTGATTCTCCGTATGATATTCATTTAAACTGGCAGCATGATTCATCGACGACAATGACAGTTGTTTGGGAGACAACAACAGCGACAACCGGCAGTACCATTCAATATGGATCTGATATGAATTATAATCAGACTGCAGAAGGAACAATAGATAACCAAGGCACAAACGGGCTTATTCATATCGTCGAAATCACCGGACTTTCACCGGGTACAACCTACCATTACACTTGTGGCGATACCCAAGGGGGATGGAGCCCTGACTCCACGTTCATGACCGCACCTGCAATTGCCACGAATTTCACGTTTATCTCCATGGGAGATTCACGGGATAACCCAACAGAGCTTCAGAAAATCGTAGGAAAAGTAATTTTAACAGACCCGGATTTTGTAGGATTTAGCGGAGACTTATGCGGAAATGACGACGCCAATGATTACGACGTCTGGTTTACAATTTGGCAACCACTTGGAACCCACGTCCCAATCGTTCCCTCAATTGGGAACCATGAAGAAGGTGGAGTGAACTATATCCATCGCTTCACCTTGCCAAATAATGAACGATGGTATTCGTTGAATTACAGTAACATGCATATCATCGTGCTAAGCACAAATCAAGATACCTATTCGCCAGGGACGGAACAATACACCTGGCTTGTACATGACCTTCAAACAGCCGCAAATGACTCAGCACACCCCTGGAAAATCGCCATCTTCCATAACCCGCCCTACAATGTTGGAGGACATGGGAGCAACCCGAATGTACAAAACTATTTAGTGCCTCTTTTCCTCGAATACAAGGTCGATATTGTATTTAATGGACACAACCATTATTACGAGCGGACCTACCCCCTAATCGGTGCAGGTGCAAATCCAACCGTCACCGATACGAACTTGCATTATTACAAAAACCCCACAGGTATAATCTATGCGACAACAGGCTCCTGCGGTGCCCCTCTATACGATGTGGGTTCAGCGTATTATCTTGCGGTGGCAGTGAAGAATTATAATTATGCAAAAATCAATATCTACACAAACAATTCCCTTCATATGCAGACATACCTAGACGATGGAACAACACAGATTGATGACTTCTGGATAGAAAAAAATGAAACAACAAACCAGCCACCACAACAACCTAGCATTACAGGACCAAATATCGGAAAAATAAAAACGGCTACAGCATATAATTTCACAACCACAGATCCAGAAAACAATACCGTATTCTATTTTATTGACTGGGGCGATGAAACCAACAGCAGTTGGATAGGCCCCTATTCATCAAGCGAACTCATCACCAGGTCACACACCTGGTCGAAAAAAGGAGATTATATCCTGAAGGCAAAAGCCAAGGACGTCTATGGAAATGAAAGCGATTGGGGACAACTGTCGGTGACCATGCCATTTTCCTACAATATCCCATATGAATCATTTTGGATGAAGCTGTTCGAGCGATTCCCCTCTGCGTTCCCGATCCTCCGACGAATGATAGGGTATTAAGACTCCTTCTCCATTCTTTTTCCTGAATTGACACTATGCCGTTGAACCCAAAATTCCAAGCACAAATGAATTTTCCAACCTATCTACGCACCTATCTCTTTCTCAAAGAATCACACCACTGGAGCAAAGAACGACTCGAACGCTACCAGCTCCAACAAATAAAAAAACTCATCCATCATGCCTACCACCATGTTCCCTACTACAAAAAAGTATTTGATGAATGCAACATCCACCCAGCGGACATCACCTCCATCGCTGATTTCCAAAAAATCCCATTTCTCACCAAAGACCTTGTCAAAAAAAACCGTGATACCCTCAAAGCACAGAACTACCCAGCACATACATTTGAAACCTATTACACCGGCGGGTCCACAGGACACCCATTACAATTCTATATAAAAAAAGGGAAATATTTTGCCACCATGCGGGCATATGGGACGATACAAAACGAATGGACCCATCGCCATTTCTTAGATAAATCCCTCGTCATCATCGGACAAAAAGACTTATTCAAAACCGCACGATTCGGCAGAACACTCAGCGTCTCCTCGTTTAACATCAACGACCCAGACATCCCCCTCATCCTTCAGAAAATGAAAGCATTACAACCAAACTACATCCTGAGTTATCCCTCAAGTCTTTCAAAACTCGCCATGTACATAAAAACCAACAACATCCAATCGATCCCCCACGTGAAAAACATCGTCTGCATCGCAGAAGTACTCTACCCCTGGCAACGAACACTCATCCAAGACACCTTCCACGGTCGCGTCTACGAACATTACTGCCAACGAGAATCAGTCGCCTTCGGACTCACCTGCACAAACACCCCCTATTTCCACCTGTTCCCACAATTCGGATTTGTTGAACTCATCGGCAAAGATGGACAACACATACAAAACGAGGATGAAATCGGAGAAATCGTCGGGACCAGTCTCCTGAACGATGTCTTTCCCTTCATCCGATACAAAATCGGTGACCTCGGCATGTACACCAGCCAACAATGCACCTGTGGATGCCACTATCCACTCCTAAAAAAAATCGAAGGCAGAACACAAGAAATCGCCCTGTCAAAAACACAGCAGCCTTTTTCCCTCACCGGCTTATATGATCTCGTCTCAAGAAGCACTCACCACATCAAAGAATGCCAGTTTTACCAAGACACCGCAGGAACACTTATTTTAAACATTGTCAAAACAACTGATTTTACAGACAAAGACCACGACCTGATACAGAAGAACTTCCAGAACCTCTTCGGAGACAGACTAGATCTCATACTACGCTTTGTCGACCATATCCCGCTCACACAGAGCGGGAAATATCGATTTTTCATCCAAAAACTACCCACCGAATGTATACAATACTAATTTTTTCCTCTATATTTGATTGAAGACACACGGTTCAAA
Source organism: Euryarchaeota archaeon UBA33 (assembly GCA_002506745.1). Taxonomy (GTDB): domain Archaea; phylum Thermoplasmatota; class E2; order DHVEG-1; family DHVEG-1; genus SM1-50. The sequence continues at coordinate 1,597 of DAYE01000090.1, read as the reverse complement.
AAAAAATATAATATGACGAGTGACAAATGACCTATACCCCACTATCAAATAAAAAAAACAGAACCCTTAACCAGACGAGAATTTCAGCATCCCACAAAACATGAGTCTTAAAATAGCGTTAATCTTCCTGTTCAGTAATTTTTATCTCATCCAAACATTTAAATAAACAAAGATAATATTTTTTTATATCTATTTGACTAAAGGAGGAGTATAAATGAAAACGAAAATCGTAGGGATTTGTATTTGTATGCTGATGATAATCGCTACTTTTATACCTGTTGGAATAACAAGTGAAAAAAGTAACCTTGCGCCATTAGTCAACAATGTAACTTCCCTAGCGGGGAGTTACCAACAAGGCTGTTTCAATATTTCATGGCCAACTTACAATAAATGGGTACGATTTCGATTTCCAGTACAGATTACTGAAACTTGTAATGAAAGTCATACGAATGTATCTGTGAATATAACAATAACAAATAATGGTCCTGCTAAGCTTTGTAGTGTGCTCCCCTTCAGGCCACGACTTAAACCGGGAGAATCAAGATCATATATAAAAGTCATCCCTACTTTTTTAGCGGGTAGTACAATAACACTGAAGTCCTCAATCCTTTTTGGTTGGGGGTATCCACATATCAACATTACAGTAACTGTCGATGATTACCCTCCAGTAATACAAACAGCAAGGGTGCTTGGACATTTCATAAAAATAGCTTAACCAATGATCACTCTTCCTCTCGTTTCCTTTTTTTTCATTTTGATTTCGCACTAACAATCGTGTCAATGCTTGCCCGCAGGCATTCCCGATATTACGGCATCTCATCGGTACTAACACCAAATCTTTTTTTTTTACTTTTTTTCGATTACACATAGAATAAGTAAGACGTTCGTGCTTTCATGCATCGTATCGTGAGGTCAAGGGTTTTGTCATTGTGACGTTTTTCCATGGTACTTTTAAGTAGTAATAACGTAAAAGAGTACCAAGTGAAGCAACGCGAATCGAAAGAAGAGAGGATGGCCTTCCCATGCTATTAGAAACGGTGTTTGGTGTCGCCGCGGGAATAGTTACGTCGGTACGCTTATTCCCACAGGTGTACAAGACTGTGAAAGTGAAGAAGGCAGACGACCTTTCCTTCTGGTTTTTAATCCTGTTATTCTCTCAGGCCCTGTTACTGATTGGCTATGGTTTTGCTAAGCCGGATGTGTATATTGTGTCTATGAACATCGTTCCGCTCATCGGCTCCTGCATCCTGCTTGAGCTAAAGCATGCCTATAGTACCCATGCGAAAGCATTCGGCTACGAACAGCGAAGTCATAATGTGCTTTTTACCTTGCGGCAGAAACTCAATGCCAAGACACCTAACCTGAAAAAGATTTTTTTTATTCACCAATACAATTCTAAATAACTATTGGAATCAAACGTTCTCTCATCTAAAAATTATTCATAGTCTAGTAGATAATATAAGACATGGCGGATGATATAATTGATTAGCGATCAGTTGGTTCCCCACACTAGAACCCTAGGACATCTCCTGATTTCGCAATATAAAAACCATGTCAATGCTTGTCCGATGCACTTATATAAAGATTTCTGTTTTGT
>DAYE01000112.1:24255-24389 GCA_002506745.1 Euryarchaeota archaeon UBA33 | reverse complement strand
GTTTTACAGCCGATTGCGGAAGCAGGGTGTAAAAAATATAAGAAAAAGGTGGTTGCGGTCGGTGGGGTGCACGTCGATAACGCAACGAAAAAAGAAATTGATCTCTTGGTTGAGAATTGTAAAAAATTAGCCAA
>DAYE01000112.1:0-24203 GCA_002506745.1 Euryarchaeota archaeon UBA33 | reverse complement strand
GGGCAGCCGAGGATGACGATATCTGGTTCTTTTTCTCAACAGAACTCTTCAGAATCTCTTTGACACATTCATTCCATAAAAAGCTTTGGTAAGCATTCACGTACATTTCTCGGAGATGCGCAGGGATCTTCCGGTATGCTGCACACCAGTCTTTCGTCTTCACATACTCTTTGATGACTATCGCATATGCTTTATTGAACAATCGTACACTCGAAAGATCATCCCAGGAGGACAGGATCCTGCGTTTTTCATTCTTGATCTTCTTCGGTTCGGATTTATGATACGCGGTCAGATATTGTTTGACTGCTTTTTCATAATGTTTCAGAATCACTTCCTTGCCTATGAACACCTTATCAATGACGCTGCCGAACCGCTGTGAATCAAAATAATTTGGAACACCAGATGTTGCGAGAGTCTTTGCTCTCTGAGAAATATCCGCAAGCTCATTTTCCTGTATATCACGAGCAATGATCGTAAATCGATTCCCAGCAAGATCACCAATCTTGATTTTCTTCCGAGAATATCCCACCAACGTCAGCTCTACAGAATCCAACTTCATCTCCTGCACATTATTCTTTGTTGGAATCGAAATGTACTGACGAGCAAGTGCATGCTTATCCTTCAACCCCGCGTATCCGATCTCAAAAAGAGAAATTCGAAGCCACTGCGCGATCCGGCGGATCGCATCAAACGTGTCAACCCCTTGTTTCTGCAGTAAAAATATGGTATGTTCATCTTTCTCTGATGAAATGGTGTAATCAGGGATTTCCTCGACAACAAAATCAGCTGGTAATTGCTTCAGTTTCATACACAATACGCAAACACTAAAATAATCCGAGCATNNTTTATGTATCTTTCAAAAGAGGAAGAAAAAATCCTTCATGGTGAACAGGGCGAAGTCCCTGAACGTATGCTGCGTTTACTTGCCCAACTTGGTGACATCTATGGTGCAGATAAAATGATTCCGATCGGCTCAGCACAGGTCGCTGGTGTCTCCTACAAATCCATCGCAGACCCAGGAACTGAGTTTCTTGAGGACCTCGCAGCAAAGGGAGCAAAGGTAAAAGTTCTGACGTTCCTGAACCCAGCGGGCATGGATCTGGAGAACTGGGAGACACTTAAATTCCCAAAAGAGTTTGCAAAAAACCAGCTCCGTATCATGGACGCCTTCAAAAGCATGGGTATCGTGACCACTGCAACCTGCACACCGTATCTTGCAGGAAACCTCCCAAGGTTCCGTGAACATATCGCCTGGTCAGAATCCTCAGCGATCTCATTTTCCAACTCAGTGATTGGTGCACGGACCAACAGAGAAGGAGGACCCTCCGCGCTTGCCGCAGCAATCCTAGGGAAAACACCGAACTACGGGTTCCACCTCTGGGAAAACCGACAACCAACTATCAAAGTAAAAATAGAAGTCGATCTCACCTTTGATGCGGATTTCGGCGCACTTGGTTACCATGTCGGTAAACAAGTCAAAAACAAGATCCCATACTTCACTGGTATCAAAAACGCGGACACCGATCAGCTCAAGGCACTTGGCGCAGCTATGGCTGCATCAGGCGCAGTCGCCCTCTACCACGTTGAAGGACTCACACCAGAAGCAGACCTCGTCAGAAAAGACAGCCTTGAAACCATCACGGTCACAAAAAAAGAAGTAGATGAGGCGTATGCGAAACTCAACACCGGCAAAGAACCAGATATCGTCATCCTCGGCTGCCCACACGCATCTCTCCGAGAGATCTCCGCGGTTGCGGAGAAACTCAAAGGAAAACATCTCAGAAAACCAGTCTGGGTATGCACCTCCCGGATGATGAAAGAAGCAGCAGAACGAATGGGATACTCAGACATCATCGAAAAAGCAGGAGGACATATCGTCGCAGACACCTGCATGGTCGTCTCACCCATCGAAGACATGGGGTACAAGACCACCGGCGTTAATTCTGGCAAAGCAGGTAACTATCTGCCTGGTTTCTGTAAACAAAATGTGTGTTTTGCAAACCTCGATAAACTCCTGGAGGCTGCACTATGATGAAAGGACGAACTATTTCACCAGGGAAAGCTAAAGGCATCGCGTTGGTCTCTAAAGAACCAATCGGATTCTACGGTGGCATCAACATCAAAACCGGCATTGTCATAGAAAAAGGTCATCCGCTCGAGGGAAAGAACGTCAAAGATAAGATCCTGGTCTTCCCCTGCGGGAAAGGATCCACGGTCGGCTCATACGTCATCTACGGGTTACAAAAAAACGGTGTCGCCCCGAAAGGAATCATCAACAAAGAAACAGAGACTATCGTCGCAACCGGTGTGATCCTTGCAGGTATCCCCTGTGTGGATAAGATCGACATTGACCAGATCAAGGACGGAGATACCGTGGTTTTAAATGCGGATAATGCAACTGTCGAAATAGCAAAATAATCTGCATTTTTTCTTTATGCGAGAGAACCTATGTGTTCTTCTCGTTTCGTTTCTTGTAAAGACTTATACCAAAGTAAGATATTCCAGTCAAACCAGTGCCAATTAGGAACGCTCCGACGATAACCATGTTTAGTGGAACATAATGAATGTTAAATGTTGGGTTACAAGATTCTGCGAAGGTCACTGAACTTTTAGAAGAAAGCGAGTAACAATCCCATGGACTGTGAGGATATATTACTGTCGTCAACAATAAACCAAGAAGTGTTGTGATGATTATCGAAGCTATCATCGATAGACTAAGCGTTTTCCAATCAACTTTCATAGATGTTTCACCCAAAGATTCATGGTCTATATTACTTTTTTTTAAATTAAAAAAGGAAGCAATTCCATTATCATTTTTAAAAATCTACAGCAGTGCACGCATATTCCATGACACGCCAATGCCATGGATCGGCACCTGATGATCACCGTCATCATCAGTCCAGGAGACTGTCCCATCAATCACACAATACCCGATCTTCATCCCGATATACGTTGGGAATTTCCAGATATGGTTCGTCGCATGGGTAATGGAAATATCTCCACTCAACGTCGTTTTCGTCCCATACAAAAGGGATTGACTGATCAGATACAAAGGATTGATGCTTGGGTCAGCCTTGATGCTGAACTCGGACGGAAGTCTTACCAAGGGGAACACTTTTTCATCTCTCTGCGTGATTTTCAGATTCACATCCTTCAGCTCGGTAATAGTCTCTCCACGATCAGTTGTAATGAGAAGCGTTCCGAATGGATCAAGAGACGATAATGCTCCGGAGATCGCCTGAGGACTTGGCAGATAATTAGCTGCGTAAATGTCCCAGCCGTTATCCAATGTCAGTGAGAACCAATCCCAGCCACCTATGAACAGTTTCCGGATCGCATTAGGCGTCCAGGAGTGCTCATGGGAACCAGTTCCTTTAACATTGTAGGTCTCATCATCGATTGTGACCGTCCCAGATACATCACAGCCAAGTACGACATAATTGGCGACTTCGCTATCTGATTTCTCAATCACATGTGACCCGAGAGCCCAGACGGGAAGCGACTTTGCTGTGAAATCAAGATCAATCATAATCTCATGTGCCGCGTCGACATCAGCTTTCTGGACATGGACATGCCAGCGTGGATATGATCCTTCAGCCCAACTGTCCTCAAATTCAACCTTCACACCAGGAGTACCAGCAATCAGGGTCCCGTCCTTCAGGATCCCGAGATAATGCTCCTTATTGACCACCCCGCCATACGTTTCACTGTTGTTCCCAAGGATACTAACGACCAGCAGATCAGGTTTGTTGGTCCCGAACAGATCGCCTCGAGCCATATGGTTAAAACTCACCGCAATAGCCCAATCCTTTAACTGACTCGAATCATCAGTAAACACCGCATTAAAATACCACCATTCACGGGAGGTACGCAAATCGTTGAAATGCACCCCTTCATCTTCAGGGGATACATCACGGCGATACGCGGGAACAAGAGAGGTTGGTGGAGCTGGAACCCGTTCTATTGGCAGAGGAGTGACCGTGGTGTTGTTCTTCCCAGAGGGATTCGTATGAACGTTTGGGAGAATCAAACTGATATAGTCTGCCTTGACCAAAAAAAGTGTCGTAGAGACAATGAGTACGATGATGATGATCGTATCAATCTTTTTGAATTTCATTCTCCACCAAACGATATCGCTATACCAATCTTCTAACGGGAGAATATTAATAGTTTTCTTTACAATCATTACCCATTTCCTCTACGCGCAAATTATTATAATACAGTACAATTACCACCTCAACTACGCTCGGAGGCATTGTATGATAGAAAAACGCGATATAGAGAACTGTTTTACAGAACTTACCTGGATACAGGAGAAACGCCTCAGAACAATGGTGGTGAACGTATGGAAAACCGCTGCTGATCGGGGAAAATGGCACCATCTCCAGGAGATCCCGTTTACTCTCATCTTCGAGAACTCAGGGTTACTCGTTGATCATACCAAACGAATAACAGCATTGGTCCGTAATGTCGGTAACACGCGAGAGGAGACCCTCAACAAAGACCATCTCGTTGCAGGTGCCCTCCTTCATGATGTTGGAAAACTCCTTGAATACGAACTAAAAGACGGGAAAATCCTAAAAAGTGCTTTTGGGGAGAAAACCCGCCATCCCGCAGCTGGTGCGCAACTTGCTGACGAATGTGGCCTTCCTAAAGAAGTTGTTCATATCATCGCAGCACATTCTCATGAAGGCGATATGATGAATAGGACACCGGAGGCGATCATTATTCATCATTGCGATTTTATCGATTTTGAGATAAAGAAGGCATTGCAAAAGAAAGGAGAACTGGTCACATGAAGCTCTACGAATTCGAAGCAAAGAAAGTATTCGAGAAAATGGGCATTCCCATCCCCAAACAATACGGTGTTATTCGCTCTCCAAAAGAACTCGATATGCTAAAACTGGAATTCCCCCTCATGCTGAAATCGATGGTGCTCGTCGGTGGCAGAGGAAAAGCAGGCGGGATTAAAAAGGCAAAAAACAAGGAAGAAGCAAAAAAAATCGCTACTGAGTTGTTCAAACTGAAGATCAAAGGGTTTCCCGTAGACTGTCTTCTTCTTGAACAAGCTGTAGAAGAAATCGGAGCATGTTACGTTGGCATCACCATGGATCCAGCTACATTTAACAACGTCGTCATCGTCAGTGCTTCCGGTGGGGTCGATATCGAACAGGTCGCAGTACAAAACCCACAAGCTATTATGAGAAAAGAGATCCCTGACAATGATAAAGAAATTTCAAAAACTATAGCACAGGATCTTGCGTCGTCTCTGAACAACTCTTTGAAAGGAAAAACTGAGCTTACAAAAACCCTTACGGAAATCATCGCGAAAGTCTATGCGACCTATCAACGATTCGATGCACGACTCTGTGAGATCAACCCTTTGATAATCACCTCCAATGGTGCTGTTGCAGCAGATGCAAAACTTGTGCTTGATGACAATGCACTTTTCAGACAAGTCGAACTGCTCGAAATGCTTGGTATAACTGAAAAACGACATGATGTGGCGGAACGAACAAAGAATGAACTCCGGGCTCAATCAGCGGGGTTTCCCTACATCGATCTTTTACCTCAACCCTTTACAAAAGATCAAAAAAAATTATACGTCGGGCTTATCCCTGGCGGGGCGGGGTACGGTATTTTTTCCATCGATGAGGTTTCCACGATCGGGAATCGCTATTTCCATGATCGCATAGTCCCTGTGAATTTCATGGATAGTGGTGGTGGTCCTCCACAAAACCGGGTCGCTGAGATGTTCCATCTCCTCATGGATTATCCTGTGGTGGACCTCATTGTCACCTCACGGTTCGGTGGTATTTCAAGCTGTGATATCTTCATACGAGGTATGGTACAAGCTGTGAAAGAACGCTATGAAAGCGGGAAGCGGATGGTGCCGGTCTTTGGTAGGATGGTTGGAACCGATCTTCCCAATGCACGGGCGTTCTTAGAAAAAGCAAAAGCAGAGAACCCTGAGGCGTTACAAAACGTCACCATCTACGTAGGAAACCAGCGGATCATGGCTGACGTGATCCGAGAGGGAATTCAGAAAGCGTTTGAAGCCAAGGGGTGGAAGCCATGAAGCTGGTCACTCCAGATCAAGGGATGTTGTACTATATCATCGAGAACAAACGACCCAATCTTGCAAAAAAAATCAAACAATCCGGGATAATAGAGACCGTGGTGGTAGGGCTTGGGGGACAAGGGACTCGACATGCGGAGCTCATGCAACAGTATGGGACCACTATTACAGCGGGAATCGCACCAGGACGCGGAGGAACACGACTCTTGGAAACGATACCAGTCTATGATACTATCACTGAATGTCTCAAAGAACATCCAAATATCGCGGTCGCAAGCGTTTGGCGACATTACTCGACAGCAAAGGATGCGACCATAGAAGTAATCGAAGCAGGCATCCCACTGGTCATTCTTATCAGTGAAGGGATTCCCTTGAAAGATGTCCGTGATATCCTTGTTGCTGCACGCAAACACAAAACAGTACTCATCGGTGGGAATACCCCAGGTGTTATTTTTCCTCCAGAGGGCATCAAAGCGGGGATGCTCCCTGACGTGTTCTACCCAGAGGAGGTTTCTCCAGAGTCGTATGGTCCGAACGGGGTCACTATCATTTCTCGGAGTGGAGCTATCTTGTATCATCTCTCTGATGCATTAGCAAGCGTCGGTATCGCACAAAACGCGGTTCTTGGTGTTGGCGGAGACGGTGCGATAGGCTCTACATTCCGCGACCTCGTTCCTCTTGCGATGGCATATAAAAACACAGATCTCGTTGTTGTCGCCGGTGAAATCGGGGGATGCCAAGAAGAACTTCTTGCTGACGATATCAAGAAAAACCCAAAGAAATACCCAAAACCGCTGGTTGCTTTAATCTCTGGTGCACATGCTCCTGAAGGAAAAACCATGGGTCATGCGGGAGCAATCGTCTCCCCAGGGCAAATCTATGGAACATTCCAATCAAAAAAACAGGCACTGGAAAGCATAGGTGTCCCTGTGGTGAATAGCCAGTATGATCTTATCACTGAAGTGCAAAAAAGGTTGCAGAAAAAAATCTACTTTGATGTTGAGAATTACTACAAAAAAATGAAAACAATCTGGGATGCCCCCTCTAAGAAATCTGGCTGGGGAACACTCATTACCAAAGTGATGCCAAACAATCTGTTGATCTCTGGCTATCCCTTACAAGACATCGTCGAAAAGAAAGGGTTCCTTGAGGCCGCATACCTCCTTGTAAAAGGAGAATTTCCTGATAAAAAAACAGCGGAAGAGATGCGTATGATTGCGGTAGATGCTGCAAAAAGACCTGCTCCGAAGGTGACCCGATCGAAAAAAGAGGATATCTCAAAAACATTTGTCAAGTATTTTGTGCTTGACGAAGAGCTTGCATCGTACCCTGAGGAAGGAACGAATGGGGCAGTGAAAAAAACAATCTTCGGTATCGGCAGAACCGCTCGGTACCTGAGCGGGATTTTCAGCACGGAAAAAGCGTTGGAAAAACTTTCTGGAAATGAACCATTCTCCCAGGTAATCTATCGTGCAGTGACAGGAAATACGACGGTGAATGAACAGTATTCTCGTATGATCGAGGCAATGATAGTGGCCTGTGTCGACCACGGGGTTACTCCACCATCTGCCCAAGCAACCCTTATTGCGGCAACCACAAGAGCGCCCTATGAAGTAGCGGTTGCTCAGGGTGTAGGTACGATTACCGATGTGCACGGCGGAGCCGGTGCGAAGGCCGCGCAACTCTTCACTGAGTGTATCATGAAATCAAAAAAGGAACATATCGATATCGCTCAAGCAACCAGAGAAATAATGAGAAAATATATCGAAGAGGGAAAACGCATTGAAGGCTTAGGGCATCGACTTCATACGAAGGACCCACGACGTGATGTTCTTTGGAATTTTTCGGTTCAAACAGGTATCGCTGGTGAGTATGTGCAACTCTCCAAGAAAGTCAGTACGATATTTGAACAGGTGCGAGGGATGAGTCTCCCTATCAATGTCGATGGTGTCATCGGGGCAATCGTAGCAGATATGGGACTTGATTCTGCAATGGCGAAAGCGTTCTTCATCTATGGAAGAATAGCGGGTCTTTCTGCCCATTACTTCGAAGAAGTCGCATCACAACCTCGCATGCGTCAGATAAACTTTAGTGAGGCAGTGTATAAAGGGAAAGGACCAAGAAGCATTCAATGATGGTGTATCAGTGCGAATCCTTCCTTTAGCCTCCCGATGTTTCAAAAGTGTTAAATATAAAGATATATCATACCAAGGTGATCTATGAAGATTTTACTTATTTTCCCCCGCATAGAACATGGAGCAACGACCTATTCTGATAAAGGATCATGGAGTTCGATTCTCTTTGGGTACCCCATCATCACTTTACCACATCTTGCAGGTATCACACCACGACAGCATACCGTGAAAATTGTCAATGAGAACTATGAGGATATTGATTTTGATGAACCAGCGGATCTCGTTGGAATCACGAGTTATACGATGACCGCACCACGGGTCTATGAGATCGCAGACGAGTTTCGCAGACGAGGAAAAAAAGTGGTGCTGGGCGGGTATCACCCAACCGCGATGCCACAGGAAGCTATTCAACATGCTGATAGCGTGGTTCTTGGGGAAGCTGAACTGACCTGGCCTGAGCTTATTCATGATTTGGAGAAAGGGGTGCTGAAACAATTTTATGGACCGAACCCTGATTTTGATATGGCTGCGATCCCGCCCATCAGACGTGACCTTATTCGTCAGAACCCGATGATCGGCGCGGTACAGTCGACAAGAGGATGTCCGAATCAATGTGAGTTTTGCGCGATCGCAAGTTTCTGTAACCATGCGGTGAAACATCGCCCGGTGAAAAACGTTGTTGAGGAAATCAAACAGATGCCAAACCGGATCTTTGTCATCCATGACCCGAGTCTGACGGTGAATCCATCATATTCACGGGAGCTTTTCAAGGAACTAATCAGACAAAAAGTACACAAAGGATGGGTATCGAACGGGAACTCAAATGTGCTGGGGAAAATCGATGACGAATTCCTGGATCTTGCAAAAAAATCTGGGTGTGTCGAATGGTTCGTCGGATTTGAATCCGTCAGCCAGGAATCACTAAATGGGATTAAAAAAACAGTCAACAAGGTTGAAGATTTCAAGAAAACCATTAAACGATTACATAAACATGGGATGGCTGTTCAAGGAGGCATCATCTTTGGTTTCGACCAGGATACCCCTGAAATCTTTGATTTGACGTTGGAGAAGATGAATGATTGGGAGTTGGATGCTGTCGAAATCAATATTCTGACACCGTTTCCTGGGACACCATTGTACGATCGACTGGAGCGTGAGGGACGGATCACTAGTAAGGATTGGAAGCGGTACAATCAAGTCGATGTGGTGTTCAAACCGAAACATATGACAGAAAAAGAACTCTTTGAAGGCACTCGAAGGATAGCAAAACAATACTATAACATGCCGAATGTCATCATGCGTGCTCTTCGGACGTTCGCAATCGTCCGGAATCTGCCTGCAGTCCTGCCAGCGGGTACGAATTATACGTTCCGACGGTATTACAAAAGAGATTTTCACTTTTAATTGATTTCGAACGTTGAGTGTTTCTCTCAGAGATACTGTTCTTTTTGTAACCATTGAGCTATGTGTTTCATTGCTTCAGTGTAGGGTACCACTGGAGAGTATCCAAGTAGTTTGCGTGCTTTTTCAATTGAAACCGTTCGATGATTGGTGAAGAGGTGAACCGCGGTTGGTGTGAGCAGTGGGGTTTTATGGAAAAGATAGTATCGGATCATCAGAGAGTGGCTGATCATCGAAGCAGTTGTTTTTGTGATATTTCGCCTGATTGGTTGTTTTCCAGCGAGAGCAGCAAGGTCGTTGAGGTAGGTTTTCCAGGTGGTCGTGTTATCTCCGTCTGTGATATCTATTACTTCTCCCTCGAGATGTGATGTGGTGGGAATGGAGAGAAGACCATCGAGAAGGTTTTCTATGTATGTATGAAGAAAAATACCGGAACCATAGTCGATGAGCGCGATACGATCCTGCTGAATCGCCTGGAGCGGACGAAGGCACCAGGTGGTCGCCCCAGGTCCAAACACGCTCCCTGGTCTGATGATCACTACGGGGAACTGGTTGTTCTGATGTTGTTGTAAAAGGTATTGTTCTGCGAGTTTTTTAGAGGAGCTGTACGCACCAATGTATGTTGGAGATGTGCTGTGAAGATGACTGAGAAAAATGAACTGATGAATCTTGTTTCCACAGGCTTTGACTAGATGCTGAGTTCCCTTTAGATTTACGTCCATGATCTCTTTTTTCGACCCGAAATCCTTCACTAGCGCGGCACAATGGAAAACGGTATCAACATCATAGACCAAGGGTAATACCGATGCAGGATCGGTGAGATCAGCGATAACATATTCAACCTGTGTCTCACGATGTTGCGGAGATGTTTTATGAAGAACTGCTCGTACACGATGACCGTTCTGGACGAGTCGTTTGACCAATGCAGATCCTATGAAGCCAGAGGCTCCGGTGACTAAGCAGTTCATGATCTCTATGTTAACTCGTATCGTTCTCTCAGTAGATGCTGTGAAAGCAGTGTTATGGCCAGAGAGACGAGGCATAAGGAAAATGAAAGTATATGGAAGCTTGCTATTCCCACAATAAATGCTGAAGAGAATATGATACGTTCTGCAACAAATAACTCATGGGCATACAGCGATTGTTTTTGGGTTAGGGTGTTGATGGATGTGAATAAAATCATATACATTATGCAAAGAATGAGGATTCCTATCGCGAATAGCATCAGGAAATAGGTCGGATACAAAATCAACGGGTAGAAGGATATGATTCCTGCAGTTAGTAAGAGGTATACGATGCTGAGTGTTACAGAGATGATAATGGTGAGTCGAATCCCGTATTTCACTGGGGTGGTTGCATACCCGCCGGTCTTATCTCCATGGACGTCTCTAATAGCTCCTATGATATTGCTGTTAGTGTCATGGAAGAAAAACACCAAGGAAAGGAGCCAGAGAGAGGTCGGGATTGCGGTTGTTGTATCTATGGAAAAAACCCCAAACAGGAAGGTTATCACTGTCATTGCGCCTCGGTTGAAATTTCCAAGTAGTCCTTTTGCTTTTGTATATTTCGCGTACGATAAGACCAGGGCACCGGCGATGAAGACCATTACGATATTGATGTGGGGAAGGAGCAAGGTAAGCCCTAATCCAAGGATTGCATAGGAAGCACCAATAATCAACGCCTCACGAGGAAGAATCCTTCCTGAGGGGATTGGTCGATGTGGTTTCTGGATTGCGTCTAACGCTTTGTCGTAGTAATCTGCAAGGTACAGACCAGCGATCCAGCCTAGGATCGGTATGAAAAAGACAAGAAGGGAGATTTGTATCGGCGGGATGTTACCATATCGGAGGCAGGCGCCGACAAGACTGACCAAGCCGCACCAGAGAAGCGTGTACGGTCGCATGGTTTCTAGATGCGCAAATAATTTTTGTAGCATAGTCAATGCAGTTGGGTTAGTGTTGTTATCACAAACTCAGCTGTTCTTTCTAGGAATTGAACTACCGCATTTAAACCTTTAAGACCCTTTCCTTTAAAAAAGGTTATAATTCCCTGATGGATTGCTGAGAGGTACATTCGCAGCTGAAATAACGATAGGTTTGATGTATGACGATAGATGATCCAAAGAATCCCTGGACCCCAGAAGAAGAAGGAGATCATGACCCAGTGATGAGGGAGTGGTGGACTTGCGAACTGCTCTTTCAGACACGAGAGGATCACCGTCGATGGAACCTTATGACCTCGTTTGCCTACGAACAGGAGACTCCCTCCTGTTTTTTCCAGTATGTGCTCTTTGATATCACCTCAAAAAAATGGGTGGCGCATAAAGACCTCAATGATGAGATAACGAAATTAACTCATACGAAAAACAGACTGGGTCTTTACTATGAGACTTCATCTCTAGAGGGGTTATACCCAAAATACCATCTTCATGTCGAGGATCCAAAACAAGAGTTGACTCTTGATGCTGATTACACCGCTCGTTCGTTACCTCATTGGATCGCTCAGGAAGCGACGCAAGGAAATCTACCCATTGGCCTGAATTTCTACCGATATGGGTTCCTCCCCCATTGCGAAATCAATGGGACCATGAAACTAGGAAAAGAATCCTATTCTATTGAAGGAAAAGGGTATCTAGAGCATGCCTATGGGGACTGGTCGTATCAGAACCCGCTGCAGACGCTCTCGCGGGCACATAGAACAATTGCGACGTATGGTCATCTGACTCGATGGTGGTTGTCTCATCATCGATTCAAGATTCCAAAACGAATCAGTTTTACCTCAGAGAACAATCCGTTCGGTTATGATTGGGTCTGGGGGGTGTGTGACAATTCATGGAGTCTGTTTTTTGGGAATTCATTGTTCTGGGTCTCTGAAGGTCCCTCGATTGGGGCGTTTTATTTGACGGCTGATGGGAAACGATATTGGGAGTTCTGTGATGTCTGGTTCAAATACAATAAAGTACTATATGTGAAGGAGTATGATTTGTATTATCCCTCTGATTTGGAGGTGACGGGGCGGTTAGAGGATAAGACGATACGCTTGCGTTTTTGGTCAACGACCGATACGTATGAGTATATCGACCCGTATAAGAAAGGGAGGTTCCATAAGGCTTTTATTTTAAGTGAGCTCCCGGGTCGTATGGAAGGCACCTTCACCGATAAGGATAGGACAATCCCTCTGCAGGGTGAGTGTAAAATCGTGCCGTTACGTCAGGCACCGCTGCTTGGGCATAATGCGGTTTCTTTTGAGTTTCTCACGCCACCGAAAGGTGTGGGTCTGTCGGTAGAGCTTGATTTCCATGCTCTTCGCAAACGACTTTTCACTCAGGTTCAGCTTGCTCCGAAACCAAAAATTTCTTGTCGTTTGAAACGCATTGATTTGTCACAAATCCCAAAGGAATCAGAGGTATCAAGAGAAGCTTAGGACGTAGATCCTTTCTTCATAATTACATAGGATTCTTGAGATAACAATAATTTACGTTTTTTTATGGAATATCGCCCTATGATGGAATCGATGTACTCGGTTGTCTGTGTGATTGGTTTTCTCAGGATGATTCTTCCGTTGTTTTTCAGATGTTGGAGAGTGTTTTTTAACACGGCTTCGATATCGCCGACACCATAGGATATCAAGATGACATCAAAGGTTGAGACATCATATGTCTCTCCTGATGCTTGTTCGACATGGATGTTTTTGTTGTCACCAATGAATCTTTTTGCTTTTGCAATGCTTCGTGATTGGTTATCGATTCCTGTTACTTGCTCATGGGTCTCTCTTGAAAAGATAATCAATGAGTAGGGGATTGCTCCGCAGCCGATTTGGAGGACTTTATCGGAGGGCTGGACGTCTGCCATGGAGATCTCCGTCTTGACCGAGGACTCATGGAGTTTCATGTATAAAAAGGAAAAAAAAGATATATTTGTAAATATGTTTTCATATATATTATAGAGCTGGTCAAGGGCTTTCTTAAACATCGTTTTCCGATGCTGAATAACGTCAACAACATATAAACTCTATTTAATACTTCATGACAGCCTACGATCATAATATAAAAGTTTTTATAATCTAGATTTCTTCGGGAGAGCCCATGAATAAAAATATTTTATCCATCCTAGATGTGAAAGATGAGATTAATGAATTAATCGATCTTGCAATACAACTAAAAAAAGATTACAAAAATGGAAAAGACATCAGATACCTCAAAGGAAAACGGCTCGCCATGATCTTCGAACGAACCTCGGTTAGAACCCGGGTGAGCTTTGAGTTCGGTATCCAGATGCTCGGGGGCATCGCCATCTCCCTCACAAAAGAAGACATCGGGATAGGCACACGAGAAACCGTGGAAGACATCGCCCTGGCCATGTCGCGATACGCAGATATCGTCATGTACCGAGCATTGGACAAAAAAGACCTGCATGAGTTTGCACGGCATGCGACGATCCCTGTCATCAACGGCTTAGACATCGATGAACATCCAACTCAGATACTCGCTGATTTAACCACGATAAAAGAGAAAAAACACACCTTAAAAGGATTAAAATTTGTCTTCATTGGCGATGGTAACGATAACCTCACTCATTCATACATGCTTGGATGCACACAGGTCGGAATGGATGTTACGGTCATTACCAAAAAGAACCATTGGCCTTCGAAATACTTCCTAGAAAAAGCAACTGAAATAGCTAAAGAAAAAAACGTAAAACTCACCATCACTGAAGACCTGAACGAAATCAAAAACGCTGATGTCGTCGCGACAGACACCTGGATATCTATCTGGTATAAAGACCAACGAGAACAGATCTTAAAAGACCTCAAAGGGTATACTGTCACCAAGGATTTGATGAAGAAAGCAAAATCTGATGCGATCTTCATCCATTGTATGCCTATCTTCTACGAAGAAGAAGTCACAAAAGAAGTCGCTCATGGTCCACAATCGGTCATCATTGACGAGGCGGAAAACCGTATGTGGGCTGAGATGGCACTCATGCTGAAACTCTTACGCCGCCCAAAATAAGGTATACAACAACTGCAGCAGGATGTCCAGAAACATCAGATCAAACGCCGTGAGAAAATAGTTGAATCCTTTTTGACCAATGATTAACCCCGTGTCCTTCATCTCTTGTTCATCTTTTTTCATGTAGCGGTACGACCAACTAAGGGTATAGAGCCAAATGATGAGGAACGGAACAAGGAAAATCGGTGATAAGATGGTCCTGAAAAAAAGGATGATTGCAAGAATTCCTGAGATGAAATACATAGCAAACGAGACTTTTGCCGATGTCTTAATCCCAAACGATGATGCATAGGTCCGCACCCCAAGTTTTTTATCTCCATCGATGTCATGGATACCTTCTGGCAGATCATGGGCATCATCCGCAAAATAGGTAAACAAAACAAGAAGAATCATGTTTATAAAAGAATCTGCATCAAACGCGATCGCCCCTAACACGGGTAGGTTGTAACTTATTGTATGACTCTGAGGTAACGCGGTCCATATCGCGACATACCCAAAGATAGCAACGACGACCCATTGAACAGGAGTGAATATCTCTGAGTACGCAGGTATTTTGACAATTTTTTTAAAAAATTTATTATGGAACGCGACGAATAATGCGGCCATACCGACTATAAAGAGACACCACACACTGATGAGGATTGCACCAGTAAATACAATAGCGGAAAATATTAATGCAATAATGAAGAATTTTTTAGGGGTAATCCTTCCAGATGGAATCGTACGATCAGGATGGGCGATCTTATCGATCTCCATGTCACTGATGTCATTCCAAATCAGTGTCGCAATATATCCTGAGAAGAGCGTGAGAATCGATAGCAGAATGATGCGGAAAATTTCCCAATCATAGATTTGTATCCCATACGCAAGCAGAGGGACCGTTGTATACATGATGACTAACGAGAGGAGTTCGTACATCATGATTGTACGCCATTGGAACGGCCGCCATTTGAATAAAAAATAGATGATTTTATTCATGCTCTACAGCCTGGGTACATAACTCAATGATTTAAATTATTATTTCTATTTGTGAATTATATAAAATGGATAAATAATATAAAACAAAAAAGTATTTATAGAATAACACCATTAATTTAAAAATAATTAACAATAGTTAATATTTGAGTATTGTAGCAGATGATCCTATGACGAAAAACGCCAAGATGAAAAACCCACCACTATTTGAGGGATATTTATACGATTATAAAGACGCAATAAAAGCAAGAGACAGCAATAAGCTTCTTTGCATAAGATTAGAGACAAGTTTAGTCTGTAATGTGAAATGTGAATATTGTTTCAGAGATAGCGGCAAAAAAGCAAAAAATGAAATGCCCTATAAAGATTTAAAAGAAATAGTCACCCAAGCAAAGAAATTAGGAGCCAAATCCGTCGTCATCATAGGAGGAGGAGAACCGACAGTCTATCCACATTTCAAAGATCTTGTCAAACATATCCATTCATTGAAAATGGTGCCTGTCGTGATCACGAACAACCAAAAAATGACAAAGGACCTCGCAAAATTCTTATTTAAAAACAACGCATCGGTGATGATAAAATTAGATTCTCTCAGAGACGAAGTGATGGATAAACTCACCGGCGTCAAAGGATCATGCAAGAAAACAAAGGAAGGACTCGAAAACCTTCTGAATGCCGGATATCGAAACACAAAAAAAGTAAAACTCTCAGGATCCTTTGTAACCAATAAATTAAATATCGATGAAGTAGAAACTCTTTGGAGATTTTGCAGAGACAGGAACATGTTTCCCAATATGGAGATAATGACCCCGAACGGACGAGCAAGAAACCATCTCGACTGGATACCAAGCAGAAAAGAAATCATGGACCTCCGGTACAGACTCCTCGAGATAGACCAAAAAGAATACGGATACACCTGGGTACCTTATATGCCATTGACGGGAGCTGGTTGTCGACAACTCGAATATAGCATGTGTATCACCGTCGAGGGATACGCACGGCCATGTGCAGCAGTCCTCATCACCAATCTAAATGTCCGACCAAGCAACAAAAATGGAATGACTCTAGCAGATGTTATGAAAGACCCTTTCATCCAAAAAGCACGAAACGCATACAAGCAACTCGAGGGAAAATGCGGAAAATGTGAATACAGAGAAACCTATTGCGTTGGCTGTCGAGGAATATCATTTACGTATGCGCTACGAGCTGGGAAAAAACCATTCGATGCAATTGTGGGAGAAGACCCCTATTGTACAAAAGATGGGACATCAAAGATTCAAAATCAATATGATCTACGATGCTGAACCTACCGTGATTACGCCTGTTAGAATTCCATAAAAGAAGTTCCTTATTTCTTTGTTAAACAGAATGTAGTCCATCCTATCGGCTCAAAAAACGGAAAAGGGTTATGACGGATTTGTTGATTCAATTCAATAACAGGGTACGCGTCGATACAATCTATGATGTCTTTGGTTGCGATATCGACCTCTCTGACAATAATGGTACTTTGTGATTTTACTTTTTGAAAGATATGCTCCAGGATTTTTATTTTCGGCTGGGAACAACTCGAAACAATAACCATATCGAATTCTTCCACAGGAAAGTCAAGACCATCACCGTGTTTAAGGATGATACGATCGTCAAGCTTATTTTTTTTAATCACTTGTTGTCCTCGCTGCACGGACTGACTATTTTTATCGATTCCAACGATCCGTCCCATGGTACAGCTTGCAAGAACCATTTCAGTCAACGGATAGGAGCCACAACCGATATGTAAGATGTTCATATGAGATGAAATACCGCAGTTTTCATACTCTTTGCGGTATTCTTTACCTATGGTTTTATTATAAAGTTTGGTGATTGCATCGTTTTTATATGACCAAGTATCTGCGATTTCCCAGAAACAATTTGCCGTTTTTTTTATGAAAAATATTGCAATGGTATCAAGAATGGTTTTACGAGTTGTACGTTGTTCCATAACTATCCACTTGAGGAATGAAGCCAGTGGGTTCCTGATTTCCAGGATGTATGTAATATCATAGTATTTAAGATATTGCGTAAAATTAAGAACCATCCCTTGTAGAATACCATTTTTTCATGGTTATTAAAAGAATATTACAGGAGACGCCGAAGGAATTTGCTACGATAATAGCGATATCATTGCGGAAAAAACCATAGACAAGCCAAAGGAGCATTCCACAAGCAAGGACCAACGGCATCCAATAAGAGACATCATAAAGTTTTTTGGTTCTATACCCACGAATCAACTGAGGGAGGAAACCAATGGAAGTGACCGTCCCAGCGGCAAACCCAAGCAAGGTAAAAACATCAAAATACATACGGGTCTTCATCTAATAAAGTATATTAAGGCTTTCTAGTATGCACGCATAATATTTTCAAAGAAAGAATATCGGGGTTTTACCTTGGGCCCGTGGGGTAGCTTGGTATCCTTCTAGCTTGGGGTGCTAGTGACTTGAGTTCAAATCTCAACGGGCCCACTTCTAAAATAATTGTATTCGACATAAAAAAATTATAAGAAGAATGCTGTACAGAAGTATATCTATTTTAATTACAAATGAAAAAAAGAAAAAAAAGAAGAAATATTACTTCTTTTTCAGATAGGGTAAGCCGGTACGCTTGTTGACACCAACACTGTACCCTGGCGGTAACTCACAGGGAGTACCACTTTTTGGTGATCTTTTGCTAAAGAAATAAATCGTTTGTTTCCGTCCGCCTTTGAGGGTGACATCCCTCTTATATAACGTCCAACCTTCGTACAGATACGACATAATTCGTTCCTCTGAATCAGAATCATGTAAGACTCATTTAAAGTTTCTCCCAACCACTCCTAAAAGAAAGACACATTGATGTTATTGGTGTGGTATCGGTTGTAAAATCAGCTTGTTTTGATGTTTCTGAAAGATGATTTCGTGATCCTCGAAAATCGGGTTTCTCCCTAAAAGAACCGGCAGGTCGTTACGATCGGAGACATGCACCTCAAGGTTTTCGTAGGTGTATTTTTGATCCTCGTCAAAAATAACCATGTTGAGAACAGTTTTATACAACGTCGTTTCCCCTGCTGCAGTATCGACACACCCTGCTTTTTTTAATTTCAGTCCTAGATATTTCGCTATTGCATAGGGTATGACGATAAAATCTCCACCGGAATCGAGCAGAGCATCAATCATTGGTGTTTCTCGTTCTTTGCTGAAAAACTTAATAGGAATTAATGGATAATTTTTATATTCAAAGACGAAAGGTGTTTCAGACATGAATATCTTAATGTAAATGAATACTGCCAGATAATACTTTTGATATCTTGATGTTGTCTNNGTCGTTGAACAATAAAATCCATTCACCAGAATACTTTCTCAGCATCTCTTCCTGTTCCATTGACAATCACTTACCAAATAACGCTATATAAACCTTCGCAATGATCAAAGAAAAAAAATCTATTCTCTCTCTTCTTCAGTTTTTTCAAAAGTAAGGGACAGAATCGCCCCAAGCAGACCACCGAGGACCAATACGATAGTTATAGAATAGATGCCAATGTCAGCCCAGACATTATAACGAAGACCCCAGGTGATATAGAGGAGAAGACCTGCGATTAAAACAATGAGTGCCATTATGGTATATGCATTGATGTTTTTTAGGCTTGGTTTCATTTTTTTACCTCTTCAATTGTTTCTTTAACTTGGATGGGAGCACTGGGATTTGAACCCAGATCGACGGGTCTCTTCGTAGGTCATCGCTCCAGTTACTCATCATACATCAGATGACCCTCTTGTAATCATACCTAACTGGAGCCCGTAATGATGCCGGGTTACACCATGCTCCCATNNTCCTCTGATTTGTCTACCTTGCCCCTAAAATAGATAGCTATATTTAACTGTTTAGGAACGAACCTCTATGAGTTTTTCTTTGTCAAGCCAGACATATTTGCAACGGTTACAGTACCATGCAGACGAGATCCATTCTTGTTTTCCCTGTACTGGATTCTTATGACGGAACAACCTGGTAAGTTTCAGGTCGCAATTTGGGCATTTTCCATTGAATGATTCCTTATAGTCCTTCCCACCAATTGGATACATGAGGGTATCTGATGCTACCGTGTAAAGAAAGTGACAGGCAGTACAACACCATGCAGTAGGCACCCATTTCCGTTTTCCATCTATGGTTTTGTTTTGGTACAAACGAACAGCTTTTCCACCGCATTGAGGACATTTCTTTTTTATAGGAAACACCATCATCCATTTTTCATTCGTTTTTTTTATACCTACATCACGTGTGGGTTATTAGATTCTTACGAAAACACCGATATGCAAACAATAATTTTAGGAAAGCGAGGAAATCGTGAAATGAAGAGAGCGGGCTTGGAGGGATTCGAACCCTCGGCCAATCGGTTAAGAGCCGATTGCTCTAGCCTAGCTGAGCTACAAGCCCTCCTGAAAGAAAGTATATCGAGTAACATTCGCTATTATTTAGGCTTAACGATGAAGCAACACTCAGGGTTCAAAGCAGTAATAGTTTCTGAAACAGAATATCCTCCCATATGGTATCAGGGGCATTACTCGTCAATCACCTTGTATCCCTTCTCAGGCCGAATATGGGAAATGACAAGGGGCGCGGGTTTTCCCTTTTGAGATGGAATGTCTTGGACCTCTCTTACCGTAATCTGTACATTCGGGCCTGCTTTTTTCTGATGAATCTCTTTTATTTTTTCAAAAATCACATCAAGGGAGGGACCCACATTTCTGAGGTCCTCATCGATGATTACAAGGATGTCGATTTCATCGAGTTTTTTCTGAACAATCTGAAATTGTTTGACTTTCCTTGTTTTTAGATCATTAAGGATGCTGTACAGACTGGCAAAGGAGGCTGCTGGAAACACCCGTCCATCTGGTAAAACTACGCTATCACTTTTTCTCCCTTCTACACCACCTTTCAACACAGGTGTATGCAGACCGCAGGTGCATTCTTCGTCTTCAGAGATAGCGACCCAATCATCCATCCCGGTGTACCGTACGATAGGTGTCGCCTTGCCATAGAGTCGTGTGACCACGATATGGCCTCGTTTTCCCTTTTCAACAGGCCTCATCTCTTCGTTGATTGCTTCTATATGGAAAAAATCATAGTTGATATGCCATGTTCCCTCGTCGCATTCAAACGCCATCGGTGCACCTAGGGATTCTACTGATTCGTACACGTTATGCATTTTACATCTGAAGGTCTCCTCAACATAGGCTCTTGTGTATGGCTCAAGGAGCGACCCGCCTGTGAGGAAGGCTTTGGGATTGATGTGTTCCCCAAGTCCTTTTCTTTTATAATACGCGATCTGGAAAAACGTTGCAGGGTAGGAATAAATGATATCTGGTTTGAATCGATCTAACTGTGCCATAATCTCTTTCATCGGCAGGAACGCATTGATGCTGAACCGTGTGTTTTTTCCATATACGAAGGAAGCCTTTGAATAAAAAAGGTTTTCAGCGGTCGAATCAGCCATATTGGGATTGAAATTACCGATATTCGCTATCCGGGACGTTCGCCAGTTGAGATGGAGTTGATCATAGGTTCGTACGAGCGCGCCGATCCCACCAATGAAAATGGAAAGATCTGTATAAAGGGAAACCTGCTTGCCTGTGGAACCCGATGTTGACACGAGATGTGCGTTCTTTCTGTTATAGTTCTGGGGGAGAAGTTCGTTTGGGTAATGGGCTACCAGGTCTGGTTTTGAGACAAAAGGGATTTTAGTTATGTCTTCTATCCCGTGTATATCTTGTAGAAGAAGGCCGGCTGTAGCGTATTTTTTATGATACAATGGGACCGTATCAGCATACTGAAGTGTCCTGAGAAACATCTTGTTTCGATATTTCCTGATTTGTTCTGAGGAATTGGTGTTCAATCTGCGCGTATCAAAGAAATAATTTCTTAAAAGAGGGATACTGGAAACAGGGTTGAGAAATGGGTTCATGGTCTTCTCGCGAGCATACAAATGTTAATTAATATATTTTATTATTGCCTGAAGCGGCGTGAAAAGTGAAATACACACTGAAATGTCTGAAATGTGGTAAGATTTACTCTGCGGATCATTACATATGTTCTTGCGAAAATAAATGTGACGCGCTTTTAACAACAGTCTACGAACAAAAAAATTTTTCGATCGATGAATCCTATCCTGGAATCTGGCAGTATCATCAGTGGCTTCCGATACAAAAGATAGACCAACGCCTGATCGACCATGGGAGTTGTTTTCGTACCTATAAAAGCACAAAACTCGCAGCGCATCTTGGACTGCAGAACCTCATCATCTGTTTGAACGCATATCCTTACTGTCATACGGGATCCTTTAAAGACCTTGAAGCAGAGGTCACCTTCCAACGGATCATGAATACGGTTGACGCAGGAAAACCACTCGTGATGTCCTCCGATGGGAACAATGCTATCTCCTTTGTCCATTATTCCAATGTGATTCGTTACCCTATTTTCTTGTTTGCGACGGAAGATGCCCGCATCAGACGCATTTGGTCCTTTTCCAAAACCAATCCGTACACACGTCTCTTTCCCATCTACGGTGATTACTATGATGCGATTAGCCTAGCCAACCAATTCTCCCGGGTCGAAGGGTACCTTTCTGAAGGCGGGTATCGAAATGTTGGTCGTCGTGATAGTGTTGGAACCATGATGCTGGATGCAACGCGATTCCTTGGAAAAATCCCTGATCATTATTTCCAGGCGCTCGGCTCAGGGCCTGGTGCGATTGCGGCTTACGAAGCAGCAGAACGATTGATCCTTGATGGACGATTTGGAAAAACTCTCCCAAAAATCCATGGCGCTCAAAACCACCCGTATGCTCCGATGTACGAGGCATGGGTAAATCATTCTCGAACGATTGATGAACGCTTCCAAAAAGAATCAGCAAAGCAAATGATTGACCAGACCATGGCTCATGTGCTGACAAACCGTTTCCCAGCATATTCCTTGATGGGTGGTATCTATGATGTGTTAACAGAAACCAAAGGAGAAATGTACAGCGTCACCAATGAAGAAATAGAAAAAGCCCAACAATTATTCGAGAAACTCGAAGGTATCAGCATCGTCCCTGAGGCAGGGGTAACGATCGCATCCTTACAACAGGCATTAGAAAAACAAACGATCTCACCGCAGGATTCCATCCTCGTGAACATCACTGGTGGTGGAAGAAAGGAGATTAAAAAAGAACGGATGCATATAGAACCATACCGATTTTTGACAAAAAAACTTCAGATTAGTCAAAGGACACTTGAGGAAAAAATACAACATTCGAAGGATCTCATCCGACAAGCTCTTCAAACATACGGAGACAAGGTCGCTGTTGCCTGCAGCTGGGGAAAAGACAGCATGGTCCTTCTCCATCTTGCACGATCCATCAACCCAGAGGTTCCCATTTTCTCTGTGTTGACCATCCATAAACCAAAGGATACCTTAGATTTCATCGTAAAGGTCTTACATCAATATCATCTTAAACCAAGGATTTTCATGGTAGGCGAAACGATACCAGAGGTGTTCCAGCAAAACAACATCGAAGTCACATTGCTACCCATCGAACAATATCGAACACAAGAAGAAAAAATAAAAAAAGAGACAGGTCATGAAATCTATTATGCAGACCCTGATCTCTGCTGTAAATTATTAAAAGTCGTCCCGGTCCGTTACGCATATACGACCCTTGGACTACAAGCATGGTTCAGCGGTCTACGATCCACCGAGGGATTTACCAGGAAGTATATCGCTGAAATTGAAAAAATAAGTGACCATGAGACAAAAATCAATCCGCTTCTTGCCTGGACCGAAGAGGAGATATGGAAATATATCAAAAACAATAAAATACCTGCACATCCTTGGTATAAAAAGAAGTTCACCGATGGCCGAAAAATCAGGTCCTTAGGATGCGAACCATGTACTGTGCCTATTTTCGACCATGAAAGCGAACGAGATGGCCGATGGAGAAAAACCCTTAAAAAGGGCGGGGAATGCGGTATCCACACACGCTCAGCTAGTGAGAGGATATGAGAATCGCAAAAGGGTGCTGGTCCTGGGTCGCCCCCCCATTAATTCTAAGCGCCTTGTTTTTAATGCTCAGCTGGTTTTCTCTTTGGTTCCTTGTCGGTTTTATCCCTTTTTTGTGTGTCCTTGTTTTTTTCCTTATTTTCTTCCGTGACCCAGAGCGTACCATCGCTCAGGGGATTATCGCACCAGCAGATGGGCAAATCAGAGACATTAAACAGGAGAAAAACCAGTATCTTATCTCGACGTTCATGGAGGTCAACAACGTCCATGTCAACAGGATGCCTATTGATGGCCGGATTACGAAGATGACGCATTTCCCAGGCTATCACCTGAGGGCTTGGAAAAAAGAATCAGATCTGAACGAACGCGTGGTGATTACCATCGATACGGCAATCGGAGAAGTCACTGTCGTGCAACTCGCAGGGCTCATCGCTCGACGCGTCTACCCGTACATCAAAGAAGGGGACGTCCTGAAGAAGGGGGATCGTATAGGGATCATCAGGCTTGGCTCACGGGTCGATGTGTATCTCCCTGCAGATAAAATACAGTCGATCCC
>DAYE01000016.1 GCA_002506745.1 Euryarchaeota archaeon UBA33 | reverse complement strand
TAAATGATTCTCTTGGAATCTCATTATTGGGGAAAGAAGTAACTTTTTAAAGGGAAGATGCCAATAAATCGTGTGTAATAAGAGATCTCTATTGAGATGTGACGCACACCGTTTAAATTCCTTTAAAGCCTTCTGCTTTGATTGTATGCTCAATGCAGCAATTTTTCCGGATAGAAGAGCACCGCTAATACCAAAGCCAAAAAATGGATCTAAAAATCCTGCGACATCCCCAGCCAGCACATAGGTTTTCCCAGCAAATGTAGTGAACAATCGTGCTTTTTTTGGAAAATAGGAAATAATCGAGGACCATCCCTCCAGTTCAATACCCTCGGTTTCTTTTACCAAATTCGTAAATGTATGTAACTTTTCTTGAGAAAGATGTAAGGGACCCGAAAGTTGAGCTGAGAGGAGCCCATTTTTCGTTGAAATATATCCATAGTCCGAGGTGAAATCTCCAAAGTACGCGATGGAGATATCCCCAAGATCGGTCTGTAGGTGCGTGTCAAATTGTTTGAAGGTCACATACGGGAGGTGGAGCGCTTTTACCATCTGTGAGTACCCCGCGGTCGCGATGATCGAATTGTCAGGGATGCCTTTCAACTCTTCTGGGGCGAGCGGGTGTGAAAATTCGAGGGAAACCCCTTCATNNCCCTCGTCTAACGCTATTTTATAGAGAAAATAATCGAGGGACGACGGTCTTGGTCCCCGTTCGACCACATAAAGATCTCTGGTAGAAAAGACAAGTTTTTTGGGACCGATATACCCCCGAAACTCACGTACTTCTGAAAAACAGGATTGTAATTCTAGTCCGACATACTTTTCCATCTGCTGCAGGTGCATCGGCGTCATTTGAGCCGATGGATGACAGTGCAGGCTCCCCCCTATTTTCTCTTCTTTTTCATGGATCGTGACATGGTATCCTATTCTTGCGAGATGGATCGCGGAAACAAGGCCGGACACACCGGCGCCATAAATCTGAACGTCGCAGGAAGTCATCAATAAAAAATAAGTGAGTTGGATATTAATATATCTTATGATAATAACTCTAGAGTATCAACATCGAATCATGAAAACGAGGGCGAATGGAAAAGACCATAGGAGTTCTTGGCGCATCTGGATTCGTGGGAAAAAACCTTATCAAAGAATTAATGGGGACCACAAAAAATAACATCATCGTCGCCAGCAGAAACGAGAAGAAACTTCAGGACATGTACCACCATTCCGATAGGATAACAGATATTATCGCAGTCGATGCAAGAGAGGAAAAGAGCCTGAAACGATTGTACGCAGAAATCGATGTGATTATCAACTGTTCCGGCCCAGCGCCGCCCATCAACACCATTCCCGCAAAGCTAGCTATTGAGGAATCCATTCCTTATATGGAGTCAGGTGAATCGCTCTTAAAAGAATGCGAGAAAGACATCCGAGAAATGGACGAAAACGCAAAAGAACACCACATTTTGATGGTCACGGGGGCAGGGTTTTTCCCCGGACTTTCAAGAGTTTTACTCCAGGTAGCAGCAACCACGTTTGTCAAAGCCGACGACATCAAAATCTCCGTAATATTTAACGACCCTCTCTCAAGAGGATCAGCCGTTGACATGCTTTTGGAATCACAGAACCATGTCGCTGTTTTTGAAAACGGAACGTGGACCAGCCAAAGGTTGGGCTCATCGGGGGAAACCATTTGTTTTCCTCCGCCGTTTAACATGCGGCGCGTGTACGCATCACCTCCGGTGGATACACAGCTTCATTTTCCTACAAACATCCAACATTTTGTTCTGAAAACTGGAACAGGTAGCGTTCTATCAGACTTGATTCTTTTAACGCATTCCATCAACACTGACAGTTATCGACTGACAACAATAATGGGCAGATTTCTGAAATATGCCAGTGAATTTAATCAGTATATCGCTCCCTGTGGCTGTGCAATGAGAATGGACGCCTTCGGGACAACGAAACAACGTACTGAGCGCATGGACGTCAATTTGTATCATCCGGATACCTATATCGCAACAGCGTCAGTCATCGCCCAGGGGGTTGATTTTTTATTAAAAAATAAGGTCAAGGAAACAGGAGTTTTTACTTTTGGCGAAGTGATGAACCCGGTGGAGCTTCTGGATCAACTTCGCTTGAAGAATTTCTCGTTGAACGTATTTCATTACTGACCCAGCAGCAGTCCCCTTCGAGATAGTCACCTGTTTTCCAGTATGCCTGTGCCCGGCAACCACCGCATACGTCTCGATGGGTACATTCCCCGCAGGTCCCTTTTACCAATCGTCTCTCTCGTAGTTCCCGTAGAACACGGTTCTTCTTGTTGAACCAGATGTCTTCGAAGGTTTCTTGTGTGAGGTTCCCAAGGACATGCGGTAAAAGATGACAAGGGCGGAGGTCCCCATTACTTGAAATATGACAGACCCATCGCCCTGATAGACAACCCTTGAAAAACTTGGTGAGTCTCCCATATTTTTTATAAAAATATGTCTCTGTCCCACAGGCAGAGTTGAGAGTGATTAAATACGGATAGGGTTTCAGCGTCATGGTGCTTGAAGGTGCGATGTCTTGGAGATATTCAAAGAGACGTTTTCGTTGCTCTGGGGTAAGAACCTCCTGATGTAATTCTTTCCCTCGCCCTGCAGGAACGAAATCGTAAATGTACCATCCATCGACATGAAGTGACTCTAAGAGAGTGAACATGTCTCTTAATTCATTGATATTGCTTTTCATAACAACAGTTGATATCTGTGTCGTCATCCCAGCGCTGCGACAGTTTTTGACACCGTTGATTGCTTTTTCATATGTTCCTTTTTTATTCCGGATGCGATCATGGGTCTCGGGTCTTGCGCCATCGAGGCTGACGCAGACGTGATCGACGTTGAGTTGTTTTAAGCGCCTCGCACAGTGCTCATCAAGGAGTATCCCATTGGTTGAAATGGATGTATAGAACCCTAGTTGCTTTGTATGCGCCAAAATATCAAAGATATCTGTCCGTAGGAGTGGCTCCACTCCCCCAAAATCGACCATCTCCACCCCTGCGGAAGCAAGCTTGTCTAATATATGAGTCACCTCTGTTGTCGATAATTCCTCTTGTTGTTCGGATGAATAACAATGGATACAGCCCAGGTTACACTCGTTGGTGACATCAAAGACCGCATACAGTGGGATACCGAATTCGATCGCGAGACGACCTTGTTTTCTGATCGTGCGCAAAAATACGTTGATGGATGCCATCGCCTCAGCATTGGACGATAGTTCGCCTAGTTCGTTGCTGTCGATGTTCATAGATCTCATGAGGATCTTGAAAAATATGCCACCAAAAAGAAGATGTGTCCTGCATTCCGGGCAGGTTATTTTTTCGTGATAACTGTGCAAGAGTACCTCGATACGAGGAGTGCCACAACTTAAGCATTTGCTGGAGTACCACGCCGCGATGGTTGTGACAAGAGGATTACGCATTCCGAACCTCGTTCATTTCATTCCACTTAAGGAAAGCCCAGCGGGAATAAATTTTTTGTTCTTCGCGTCAGATCGAATCGTTGCATCCACGAGATCATAACAAACGTCAAAACAAAGAAATCCGATAAAATGAATCGGCAGAGCGAAACCGAGCACGACCCCAAAAAAGGCAAATATTTTCAAGAAGAATCTGTGTTTAAAGATGAAGGTGATACTTTTATTGCTGCTTCGCCATCGTTCATGCCCGAATTCATCAAGGAACGAGCCGGCTGCTGCCACCGGGATGATGTAAAACGTTGTTACCTCGATTTGGATGACACGCATGACAAAGGCGAAAAAAATCAGTGCGATAAATAAGATGATGCTTATGCCGTACGCTGGATGATCTATCTTCCCGGCGACAATCAACCCTATGACGGTACCGATCACCATACCGATGACCGGCCCTTCAGTCAATGCAAGATACGCCATGGAACTCGGGATGAAGATAGCGCACGGAATAATCCACAATCGATATGATTTCATATTGGTTTCATCGATCAGCTGATCCATAGATTTTGTCGTTACGCCTAAGAGAATGCAAATGTCTATGACGATGAATCCATGGGAAAGAATATTTTGATGAAATGAAAAACCAAGAATGATGCAAATGAACCCTGTGGTTAAAAAAATTATCATAATAGACATCAATATTTTAATATTCATATCTATATATCGATAAGGTTATTATATAAAGATTTCTTTAGGATAAGGAAAAGAGAAAAGGAAGCCAGCCAATACCGGCGATAGCACCATGCAACCGTCTCTCCTCATCACCTCATTAAAAATGATGCGAAATAAACAGATAAAAAAAATACCAAAAAAAACCATATTTAGCCTCCTCACTGTTTTCAAAAATGAAAGATTCGTTAACTTTGATAACAAAATCCTTTTTTCCGTCCATCTCCCCCCGTATCCAAGTAAAGCCCTCGACAGGTTTTTTGAAGCAGGGATCAAAGCAACAGAAGGAGTGAACATCCCAGGAATCGTCAACATCGCAGTCACGCATCAATGCAGATACCACTGTTGGCATTGCAGTGCCTCTCCAAAAAAAGGAGAAGACCTACCGCTGAAAACAATCATCGACGCAATACAAAAATTTCAAGATATGGGAACATACCTGTTTTCCATCACCGGAGGAGAACCGCTTCTCCGGGAGGATCTCATTGAAATCATTGCGAGTATCGATGATCGCTCCTCCGTGTTCGTGTTCACCTCGGGTTACGGTTTAACCCAAGAAAAAGCCCTGGAGTTGAAAAAGGCAGGTCTTTTCGGAGTGATGCTCAGCCTAGATCATTACAATCCCGAAATTCATGACACCCTCAGAGGATATAACGGGGCGTATGACAACTTCATCACCGGGGTACGAAATGCTCAACATGCACAACTCTACGTTGGTTTATCGTGTGTTATTACCAAGGAGATATTACAGAACAACGAACAATGGAAGATGCTTGAGACCGCACAGAACCTCTCTGCCCAGGAGATAATGATGTTCGAGCCGACCCCCGCCGGTGAACTCTTCAATGACGATACCTGTGTCTTAAGCATCGATGAACGAAGGCAACTCGTTGATTTTCATAAGCAAATAAACAAAAAGAGAAAATACAAAAAATACCCGAAACTTTCCGTATTTCCCTATTACGAAAGTGAAGAATTCATGGGGTGCACGGCAGGGTACAGTCTCGTGTATGTTGATGCGGATGGTAACCTACGCCCGTGCGATTTCACCCCCTTAATATTCGGGAACATTCAACAAGAACCCGTTGAAGATCTCTGGCAAAAAATGAATAGCATGTTTAACAAACCACGAGCTTTTTGTTTCATGCTGGAAAACTACAACCTGATGAGACAAATAGGGAACGGAGAATATCCGCTCTCCCGCGAAAAATCACTTGAGGTGTGCCAACGATGCCCTTCAAGCGATATTCCTCGCATTTACAAAAAATTGGGAATCACGTAACAATGTTGGAAAAAACAAGACTTCGATATCAAGCGTTGAAACATTTACCAACAAAACGCATTGAACAATTTCCAAAAAAATTCCTCCTGTATTTACTCCTGCGTTCACGCTACGAGAAGCTAACCTTGCATGACGGTAAATTTATTATTTCCTCTGATCTCCCTCCATTTCCCAGTGGTGCGTTTGACAGATTGATAACGGCATTACATTCAAGTCAGGGACACGAGGTCATCCCGATTTATGCGTCATTTTCAATCACAAATACGTGCATGTATCACTGCTGGCATTGCTATCTTCACAGTCTAAAAGAAGAAGGTATGCCTACTGAGGATGCCATAAAAATCTTACGCAAGCTCCAAGAGTTAGGAATCTCTGTTATCGCATTTACTGGCGGAGAACCCCTTGTAAGAAAAGATATCTGCGAGATTATCTCGAACATAGATGTTGATAAATCATCTGTTGTTTTATTTACCACAGGGTACGGTCTGACGAAAGAGAAAGCAGAGGCGCTCAAACAAGCAGGCCTTTTTGCGGTGATAATAGGGTTAGAACATACCGATAAAAAGATACAAGACACACTGAGAAATTTCGACGGGTCCTATGAACTGGCGTTAGAGGGGATAAAAAATGCCAAGAATTCAGGGCTGTACGTCGGTCTTTCTACCGTTGCAACAAAAGAGAGAATCGCAACAGGGGAGATCNNCGGGAGATCTGGGAGTTCATGAAATTCGCCGAAAAACAAGGGGTAGACGAAGTGCTTATTCTTGAGCCGATACCCGTCGGAAAAATTATGAATGAACATGAAGTCATTCTAACAGATAAAGAGAGGACGCAGCTAGAACACATACAAAAAAAGGTGAACAAAAATAAAACACATCTCAGAGTACTATCCTATCCTTATCGAGAAAGCAAACAGGTCATGGGGTGTTGCGGAGGGTATCAATACGTCCACGTCACCGCAAGTGGCAATATCTGTCCTTGTTCTTTTACTCCTCTTTCATTTGGTAATGCAACAAAAGAAGAAATGAGTATTATCTGGAGGCGAATGAATGCTGCTTTCAATAAACCAAATACAGAATGTTTTATGCTTAAAAATCACGATTACATATCAAAATACTTGGATGACGGTTTTGTCAATCCTGAAAAGTCTGCTCAGGTATGCGACAACTGCAAGGTTCGTGATGTCCCTCTGTTGTACAAAAAATTAGGCGTGAAATAACGCGATGCATGTGATCGTATGCAAAAGATGAATTCTAACATCGTGATGATCATTTTACTTATCCTCATAGGAGTTAATTTCATTCTCGTTAAAATTCTAAATCTTCCGCTTTCAGAAACGTTGTTTATCATAGCGTGTATTTTACTTTTTTTAGGTATTGTCCTCATTCATGGATGGAAAACATTGGGGCCCCGCGATCTACTCGTCTTTTTTTTCATTGCCTATAGCATACCTCTCCTCTACGAATACACTGATGCAGTAGGATTCGGTGGATTGGTCGGGTGTACAAGTTCCTACAGTAATCTATTGGGACCGAAATTCCTCGGTAAAGTCCCTTATGTCATACCGCTTGTCTGGGCACTGTTTTTTTACTGTACATTCACGATGACAAATATCATGTTCAACAGGGTCAGGATCACTCACGTGTTCGAAGAGGTAGCCTCCTTTAAATGGTTCTTAAGAATTGTTGGCATGGGG
The DNA here is from genome assembly GCA_002506745.1 of Euryarchaeota archaeon UBA33. Classification (GTDB taxonomy): domain Archaea; phylum Thermoplasmatota; class E2; order DHVEG-1; family DHVEG-1; genus SM1-50. The sequence goes on along the minus strand of DAYE01000016.1, from coordinate 8,066 downwards.
ATTGTCGCAGGGTTGATGATGGCGTCCTTGGACTTAATTGTCGATCCCGTCATGGTTGCACTGGGTGCTTGGAGTTGGCCCGCTGGAGGATCGTACTATGGCATCCCTTTATGGAATTATGAAGGATGGATAGAGATCCCCACCGCAATCTTTGTATTGTACAGCGTTTATCTTCATATCAGAAAGAAAAGCCAGATTTACATAGGGGGAGAGAAACGATCGAGGTATACCCTTTTGGTCGTCGTCCTCTACCTGACCGCATTACTCATCTATGGGATGTATGCCGCGTATGAACAGGTTATGTACGTAATTCCATGGGCTGTGATGACGACGGGATCATTTGCTGCTGTCGTGGTAATTCAGTTCCATCGATCGTATCCAAAGGTTGGAAAAGAGGTTTCTTCTTCTAAAGAGTGAAGCGGACCTGGCGGGATTCGAACCCGCGATCTGCAGCTTAGGAGACTGCCGCCCAATCCAGGCTAGGCTACAGGCCCATGGGTATTCAAGTGATATGCATAGTTGGTTGATTTTTATACATTAGCTAGGGTTACTTCTTGAATTGACAGAGTTGACTTATGACGTCTGATGCTTTCTGAAATTCATCTTTTTTGAAAATAAAGAGCATTTCTGGAGGACAGGTCATGACTTCGAAGATATTTATACCATTGATGGCAAGTTCGTTTGCGAGTATCGCAAGAATCCCAGGGGTTTTTTGCATGAGCGGGTGGATGTAGATGTTGATTTCCGCGAGATCTATTTCCTTTGATATAATCTTATTTTTTGGTAGAAGGGCAAGGACGTTTTCCATATTTTTTTCATCGATAAGGATCCGCACGGAGTTGTTTGCTTGCATGATACGTAGCGTGTCACCTTGAATATAGCTGATTATTTTAAACACATCAGCGAGTGCTTTTTGGACATCAGCATCTTTGATGAGGGAGATTTCTGCGAGGTTGCTTTTTGTGGAGATGTTGATCGCTTGACTCAGTGTTTTGGTTGCCCTTGAGAAGATTTCATCAAACCGATCTGGGGGATAACGGCGAATAGCGTTGATGACCGCATCAAGTGTTCCGTCTACTTTTTTTGCTTTGATGATATATCGTGCGAGGGCGCTGGTGTTGATGAGACCTCGTTGGAGTTCTCGTCTAACGGATGGTTCTTTGTCAAGTATAATCCATACATCATGGGTAATATTTGTCATAATTGACAAAATATTGACAAATTATAAAAAATTTTCTATTTCTTGTCGATTAATATATAATGGGTTTTCACATATTGATCTTGAAACGAGGAGGAAAGGACATGAAATCTCGCATTGAAGAACTGGGAAGACAGCTCGGACTTTCCACAGAACAAATCCATTCTATCATGAACGACGCACTCTACGATACCGAGCCAGTGTGGCTCTCGTTAGGCCCGCCTCATTACCCAGGCGCACACTACGGAACCATCAGCATCATTGATTTCAATCACCCCCAGATAACAGTACTCGGAAGACAGCTTGGGCTCACCTCAGAACAAATCCACTCAATCATGGACAATACGCCCCACAGCACCGAACCTGTTTCTCTCTCTTTAGGCCCACCTCACTACCCCGGCTCATTTTATGGGACCGTAAGCCTCAACGATTTCAAATTCTAAAGAAGTAAAAAATACGAAAAAAAGAGAAAAATATATAAATGCTGATTGTATACATGTGCCGTGATAACATGAAGCAAGCTATGAATATCTGTTCCCGGGTAGAAACACTCGGAAGGCAACTGGGACTCGACACAGAACAGATCCACACCATCTTGAACACAAACCAACATGAAAATGAACATCTCTCATTCTCAATAGGCCCACCTCACTACAGCGGCAGTTACTACGGGACTATAAGCATCAGTGATTTCACCATCACAAAAAAACAATAAAAGATACCAAGAATGGCACATATCGCCTTAAAAATAATACGATAGCTTAGCAGTGATACAATGTCGACTGCACGACGATACACCCCACAGCAAGTCGTCTGGGAACTCACACTCCAGTGCAACCTGCATTGTATCCACTGCGGCTCATCGGCAGGAAACCCACGGCCACATGAGTTAACGCTCCAAGAATCGTTCCAAGTAGTCAAGGACCTCGCAGCACTACACACCGATGGAGTCTGCCTCATGGGCGGTGAACCATTTTTACGAAAAGGATGGCACCGAATCGCCCAGGCAGTCAACGATGCAGGGATGAAACTTCTGATTATTTCGAATGGCTACACCGTCACCCCAGATACTCTTTCAAAACTTATTGCCCTAGAGCCCTACGCCGTTTCGACAAGCCTTGATGGAGCAACGCCGTCCACGCATGACCATATCCGGGGTGTACGAGGATCGCATCAAAAAGTACTCGATTTCATCTCGCGATTAACAACCGCAGGGCTACCAGCAACAGTGATCACGACCGTGAACAAACTCAATTTCAAAGAGCTGCCAGCCATCAAAGATTTCCTTTTAGACAAACACATTGCCTGGCAAGTACAAACAGCAACACCAAAAGGCAGATTTACAAAAAACCTCGCATTATCAAAAGAAGAGTTCTACGCACTCGGGCTCTTTCTTGCGGCACAACGAAAACATTATACGAAAGAAAAGCTCCCCGTGATCGGAGCCCACTGTCTTGGATACCATTCCCGATACCTACCCGGCCTTGGCCTTTCCCCACGCTGGACAGGCTGCCAAGCAGGCCTCTCGATCATGAGCATTAAAAGCAATGGAGACGTCATCGGATGTCTCTCAGCACCTGCGACATACATCGAAGGAAACGTACGGGAGAAACGAATAACCGACATCTGGAATGACCCGGAGGCTTTTGCATACAACAGAAAATTTTCCCAGAACAATCTCGGGAAAAACTGCAAAGGATGTGCCTTCGGTGGAACCTGTAAAGGGGGTTGCATGGGCATGTCCGTTGCGTTTACCACGACTCCGCATAATGATCCCTACTGCTTCCATAGCATCGAAGACGAATTCCGCGACAAAGGGCTGATGGCATGAACAAAGCACAAGTGAACAAACCAGCGATTGCGGTCTGGGAGGTGACCCTGAAGTGTAATTTACGGTGCGCCCACTGCGGGTCTTCTGCAGGAGCCACCCGGGCAGATGAATTATCCACCGCAGAAGCACTCCACCTCTCCCGTGACCTTGCAGCGCTCGGGTGCACTGGAGTCGCACTCATGGGCGGCGAGGTCTTCTTGCGACCGGACTGGCTGACGATTTCAAAGGAGATCAAGAAGCAGGGTATGGCCCTCTCTGTCATCACCAATGGATTCATCGATGCAGATTCGATCATCCCACAGCTCTCAGCCATAGGAGCAGATTGCGTCATGGTCGGACTAGACGGCGGATCCGCCGCCTCACATGATGCGATACGGGGAGTGCAGGGTTCCTTTGAAAAGGCTTGTACGTTTCTTAAGGCAGCAAAAAAAGCTCATCTTCGGACCGGTGCAATAACAACAGTGCAGAAATCCAATTTCCATGAATTACCAACAATCCTTAAGATCGTACTCGAAGAGGAGATCGACTGGCAACTCCAAGACGGTACACCCATCGGGCGTTTCCCACGCAGTCACGTGCTCCCAGAAGAACAATACTACACATTAGGCGTGTTCATCCGGGCGACACAGAAAAAATATGCGACGAAAACCCGCGCAATCATCGGGACACACAACCTCGGATTCCACTCATCTCACCTCCCTAACCTCAGCGCCTACCCCCCATGGCAAGGATGCAACGCAGGAAAAACCGTTCTTGGGATACAGAGCAACGGGAATATCAAAGGATGTCTGGCGCTATCGGATGCATTCATCGAGGGAAACATTCGAGCAAGGAGCATCAATGACATCTGGAATGACCCAACAACTTTCTCGTACAGCAGACGGTTCCACCAAAAAGAGCTGGGAGAGAATTGCAGACACTGCAAGTACGGTGCATCCTGCAAAGGTGGATGTACTACTCGATCGGCCAGCATGACCGGTAGAGTCCATAACGATCCTTTCTGCTTCTATCGCTTTGAACAGGAGGACCTCTCATGCGGTTGAACCTCGGCTGCGGCAAACGCTATAAGGAGGGATTCATCAATATCGATGCGTTTGACGCAACGGTCGCTGACACGCTCATGTCTGTTGAGGACCTTGCGTTTCCGTCAAATACTATCGACGCGATCGAGGCTTGCCACCTCATCGAACACCTCGGGTACCTTCATACTATCTCTGCACTCGCTGAATGGTTCCGTGTGCTGAAACCAGGTGGTACCCTCCTCATCGAAACACCGGATTTCGAGTCATCGATGAAGCAATATCTCCACGGTGGTCACGATACAAAAAAAGAGCTATTAACCTGGATCTACGGCGTTGAATCCCCTGGCATGGAGCACCGGCTCTGCTTCCCGAAAGTTCTCCTTAAAAATTTGCTGAAAAAAAGTGGTTTCATAGAGATACTCACATCCTGCTTCACCACAGAGAAATACCACCCCGTGTTGCGGATATCCAGCAAAAAACCCCAGGACTACACCGTATTTGAAATCATTTCTCAGTCAAGGAAGAAGTTGGTGAAGCAAGGCCTTGTGGATTTCAATAACAATCCTCTCGCGTTGGAGCAAGAGAAATTACTCGATTTTTTTCTCATAAAACTACGGGAGTACCGAGAAAAAAACGATGAAAAAATCCTTGAACAGATCATGATAGACGGTTGTATCCAAAGCGTTCCAATGATCCAAGTGTTCTTTCAGGAATGCCGTTATCAAAAGATCATGACAAAACAAACGGTGAAGCAATACGGTGAGGTATTACAATTTCTCTCCTCCGTCCATTTTACCGATCTTATGCACTCCCTCCTAAAAGAAATACCCCCGGTGGCAGGGACTCAGAAAAAAACCATGACGATGATTACTACATTTGGAAAACAAAGTATAAAAAAAATAATATCCAACGACAAGGGAACCGAGGCAGTGAAAAAGGCTCTCGTCTCACTCTCAAAGAAATATCCTCACAATGAATACGCGTTTTTTTCAGAGACACTCATCGAATATGAGGCTGCCGACCTATGCTACCGAGCAATAAAAGACTTCATCGCAAAGGACTTCAACAACGCGGGTGCCAAACTACAAGAAGCGATCCGCCTCGACAGAAATCATCTCTTATATTACTGGAATCTTGGCAGAGTACTCATGCTCACAAAAAACATTTCAGAGGCAAAACGGTTCTACAGGGATGCATTGACGCTCGTCAGCCTCACCCCCGCGCATCAGAAAGAAAAACTAGAAACAACCCTACAAAAAGAACTCGATCATTTTTCCCCAACGAAACACGACTCACCAGTCCTCGATGTGAGACTATGAATCCTTTGTTCAACCCGCTGTTCCTTGGCAGGGTCCTCAAATGGTATCTGGAAGACCCAACCAAACTACGTCGCATGAATAACGAGGAACTGAGGAGATTCCAAAACCACGCCTTCAAAGCGATGTTGACTTATGCCTACACCGTCCCCGTCTACCATGAAAAGTATACGACAGTGGGCATTCATCCCCACGACATACGAGGATTAGAGGATATCAAAAAACTACCATTTATCACCAAGGAGGATCTGAGGAGAAACTTTCCCATCAATGTCGTACCTTCTTCCTTTCAGACGAAAAAAGCGATCGTAGCTGCAACATCAGGGACCACTGGACGGTCGCTATCTCTCTACACCGATTTGTCCACGGTGATACGAAGCATGCTTGGGTTCCGACGAGCGTTACTAGAGCATCACATCCACTGGCGGAACACCAGAATGTCTCTTCTGTTAGATCTCTCAGAAAACAGCTTTGAAAACGAGTATTTCATCCACAGCATCCTTTCAATCGCAAAACGAATCCTTCCAACGAAGCATTTCCAGATCCTTGACATTCTTCGCTCCCCCGTCGACCTCATCCAACAAATCAATCAGTTTGAACCAGAGGTTATCCTTGGATATCCCTTCGTGCTCATTCAACTTGCCATCTTAAAGAACAGAGGATATGGAGAAAAGGTCGCACCGAAATGGATCGTGACATCAGGCGCGGTTTGTGATACCTATTCCAGAGGATTTTTGGAAGAGGCATTTCACACCCACCTGTTTGATATCTATGCTGCAACAGAGTCAGGAGTCATTGCGTTTGAGTGTGAAGAGGGTCGCTATCACGTATGCTCTGATCTTGTTTTCCTCGAATGTCTCACAAATGGTGCTGATGCACCTGCTGGCATCCCTGGATTGTTGACAGTAACGAGGTTATATGGAAAGGGCACTCCTCTCATTCGCTACCGAGGCATAGACGATGTGGTGACTGTTTCACATAACGATTGCGGTTGCGGGCTGACCGGTGATGTCCTCGAAGGAATCCATGGAAGAAAAAGTGAATCGATCGTGTTGCCAGACGGAAGGATGGCATTGATCTCTGTCTTTGAGCATTGCATCGGGGAGAGTCTCTATGAAATGAAGGTCAACAAGATAAAGCGTATTCAAATCGTTCAACATAGAATCGATGCCATAGAAGTAAGGATATTTTTTGACGAGTATTTACGAGACGCTGGTCGTTCTGCCGATGAGACATTGTCTCTGTTGCATCATAAACTGCAGGAACGGTTAGGAACCCAAATAGAAATACAACTCAAAGAGGTAGAACGGTTTGATGATAAGGCACCCTATATTCTTTCGACGATCGATAGCACTCACTTGCTCGAAAAGAACTACCTTGTTTGAATAATCCGTTTAGACGGAATGATTCTAATGAATCCCTCGTTTGTCGTCCCTTAGGGCTCAGGTGGGTGATACTCAAATGAGAATTGAGCGGTGGAGCCATCGCCTTCTGGAACAGGTCTCGTCTGCAGATCGTGTAGCCTGATGGCCTCAANNAGAGGCCTGGGATATGTCCGTCCCCGATGCAGGCGACAATGCGTTGGTACTGCTGATGGACCTCGAGGAGTTTATTCACCATATATTGGTTCCGCTCGTCGATGAGAACGCGCTTGATAGTGGGGTACCGTTTTCCTATCTCTTCGATGTAGGTTGTGTAATTGTCCTGATATTTCTCGAGTTCTTGTTCGACGCGTTTCCTGCTGACGAAGAAACCTGCGAACCCTGAAAGCATGAGTTTAAATTTTTCGGTCATCGGCATGGTGCGCCACATGGTGGTAAAGAGTTGTTGCGCGTCGGTGTCGATGAAGGCAACCGGGAGTGCGTGGGACTGAGCGTAGGTGATCGCGGTAAGCATCTCGTCGCCCGCGTGCACGCCATATTGTTTTGCCATGTCCTCCTGGAATTGTGCGAGGAGTCGGTAGACGAACGGGAGGTTTTGTCTTACTTTTTCGTAGGTCTCTGGTTGGGTCTGTCGAAGGATCATCGCCTGGTAGCGCTGCTGGTCGAGTTCGACGCAGACGATGTCTGGTGTGACCGTGTCAAAGATCGAGAGAAGCGCGTTTGTGAGGTTAAAGACATGGCCTGTGCCGATGAGGGTGATCATGTGTTTTCACTGTTTTTTTGGTGGAAATGCGCAGGTATTTGATTAAGGTATGGTTCCCACCACCAAAAATATTCGACGATTGACGATAATGAAATCGACAGTATTAAATATGGTAAAACTGTACAATTAATAGTATGTGTAATGTTGTTGATGATTTCCGGGAAGACGAACTCTCAGACATATGGAAAAAAATTGAAAGACGCATAAGGTTCTTCTAACTGCCTCCCTGTTCCTTGGCGTCTTTCTTCCCCTATTTTTTTAATACATCACTCCAAGATACACGCAGTGTTAGTACCGATAATGCTCTGCTTTGTACGGCCCTTCCACCTTCACCCCGATATACTGCGCCTGCTCCTTGGAAAGCCTGGTGAGCTTCACCCCAAGCTTCCCCAGGTGAAGACGAGCGACCTCCTCATCAAGGACCTTGGGCAGCATGTACACCCCGACCTCATAATGCTCCTTCCACAGTGCGAGCTGTGCAAGCACCTGGTTCGTAAACGAATTGCTCATCACAAAACTCGGATGCCCCATCGCACACCCCAGGTTCACCAACC
>DAYE01000061.1 GCA_002506745.1 Euryarchaeota archaeon UBA33 | reverse complement strand
CAATAATCAAACATTTTATGGAAATGATCTCTTAGATAAAAAATAACCGAACCTAGACGATCGTCACCCTTGAAAGAAAAATCTTGAATTGTTGTACTGCTGTATCAGTGGAATTTTCTGCGCAGGTGACATTGACTGAAATCTGTGGTACAGCTTTTAGGAACCCAAACCCTATGCCGAAGAGTGGGACGACGACGCTTACTTTTTCTCCAGCAGGGATTGTCTCAGGGAATGCATATACCCCTTGGTGGATGAACAAACCTCCGGTGATGACGATCTCCCCAGAAACCTCGGTTGCATTCGCATCTCCGGAGTTCTCGATCTCGATGGTCAATCCTTTCCCACCAGAAAAATTCGTAATGAGAAGAGACGGTTCATGTACAGTGACTTGACTATAGCAATAAATCCCACCCCATGATGACGATGAATCACCTTCTGCTGAGCCTATCACCAGTAAGCCATCTGCCATGGATGGCGTCCCATAGACATAGTTCATCGTGTCTGGATTGACATACCGCCCGGTGAGCAACTCGCCGGTGGACAGATCATGACAACAGATATGTGCACGACGATCCAGTCCGACGCCGATATCCTCGACGAGATACAACCGGTTCTGCGTGATCGTAGGTTTGGTATTGTACTCCCCGTTGTTCACCGAGGAATAGTTCCAGTACTCATCTCCGGTCTCACTGTTGATACAATGGATCATCCCAGGGATCGACGCGTACGGGTTGAGAGCACCAACGATTAACCTCCCAGAGCCAACAGCCAGAGAGGATGCGACCAAGAATCCGGTTTTAAGGGGAAACTCCCATTGGGTCGTCCCTTCGCAGACACAATAGACAGCAGCATCCGAGGTAGCATAGATGTCGTTGCCAATGACCACGGGATGACCTGTGGTTATCTGTTTCGTTGACTGCCAGATCATCTCTCCGGTGAGTGCGTCAAAACAGGTTAAGATGTTCCCAGCACCTGCTGCAAAGACTTTGCCATCAACGACAGCTGGAGAGATATCCTTTGCGTTTTCTGTCTCATTGAACCAGTCTACCGATCCGTTCTCAGCATACAGGCAGAAGAGTTTGCTTCTATTCACGGCGGGATACTCATTGGTGCAACTGATGTAGACTCTATTAGAGGAAATGACAGGAGAGCTTTGTGTCAAGATATCAGTATCTAGTAAGACGTTCCAGACCTGCTGTCCTGTGGATGCGTTGATGCAGACTACTCCTCCGTTCAGCGAAGCGATAAAGACGTTCCCATGAGACACCGCAGGAGATGAATACAANNTCCATCTCATCTGAGCGATGTTCGGAACTGGTGCGCTGGTATTTGCAGTATGTGCTTCATCATGACAGAACATCGGCCACCAATCAACATTTGATGACGTGGCCATTGTCTTCTGATTATCCGGCGTCTGAGAAGGACTGTTCAGAGCCAATACCGGAGTTGCTATTAATGCCTGAAGTATGAGTAGGACAAGTATCTTTTTCATAGGATCCCCCATTAAATAAAATTCATTGCTGTGATAATAATCCGTTGTATCATATATATAATTATTGAGGTAAATCCTTGAAAGATTGATAGAAGGATTCACACAACTTTGTTTAGAGCGGGTCGTAGTTGATAGAGAAATGCGCAGATGAGCCATCAGACTGTGGACGTTTCCAGTCTTGTAGCTGCTGCAAACGGATCGTCTCAAACGGGATCTGTTTCTGTTCTAACAATTTTGAGATGCCTGAGACATGTCCGTCACCGATGCAGACGATGATCTTTTGATGTTTATCGTTCAGTTCGACGAGACGCTGGGTCATAAACTCGTTTCGGTCATCGATCAATGTCCGCTTGATCGTGGGGAATTTCTTGCCGATCTCCTGCAGGTAGGAATCATAGTGAGCTTGATAGTTTTTCAGTTCTTCTTCGACGCGTTTCTTGCTGACGAACAAGCCAGCCACACCCGAGAACATCAGTCTGAGTTTTTCAAAGAACGGCATGGTGTTCCACATATGGGTGAAGAGCTGTTGGGCGTTGGTGTCGACGAATGCGACCGGTAGCACATGTGATTGTGCGTAGTTGATCGCTGAGAGCATCTCATCACCGGCGTTCACACCGTACGATTCTGCCATGCTTTCCTGGAATTGGGCCAGCATCCGGTAGATGAAAGGAAGGTTCTTTTTTGCAGCATGATAGGTGGCTGGGTCGGTGTTTCTCAACAGGATCGCCTGGTATCGCTGCGGGTCGAGTTCGACGCCGATAATCTCTGGTTGTTTTTCGTCAAAGATGGCAAGTAAGGCTGCTGAGAGATCGAAGATATGTCCGGTTCCGATGAGTGTGATCATAGTTGGAGCGGCAAATACGCTGGGATTTCATTAAGGTATGCGTCTGAACCAACCCATTAATCGTCAATCGTCGATATTCAAATCGACAATATTAAATAGTATAAAGAATATAATATTATGTATGTGTAACGTCATCGACGATTATCGGGAAGATGAATTATCCGACGCATGGATAAAAATTGAAAGAAGGAAAATGCTGTATTGCTAATCCTTTCTCCCCCTTTCCTCCTTTCACCTATTATTTTTTTTTTTGTAACTCCGCTCAGAGAAAAAAAAAGATTCCTAATATCGATAATGCTCCGACTTATACGGACCATTCACCTTCACACCGATATAATCAGCCTGCTCCGGGCTGAGTTTCGTCAACCGCACCCCTAGCTTGCCCAGATGCAACCGCGCGACCTCCTCATCAAGAATCTTCGGCAGCATATATACGCCCACCGCATATCGTTTCTTCCAAAGCGCTATTTGCGCCAACACCTGGTTCGTAAACGAATTGCTCATCACAAAACTCGGATGCCCATGCGCACACCCCAGGTTCACCAACCGACCCTCCGCAAGAATAAAGATCTCATGACCATCAGGGAACACATACTTATCCACCTGCGGCTTGATACTGACTTTCTTNNCGTTTCATATGCTCCACCGTAATGACATCCTTACAGCCGGTCGCAGTCACATAGATGTTACCCTCAGACAGACTATCCTCCACGGTCTTGACCTCGTAACCCTCCATGACCGCCTGCAACGCACAAATAGGGTCGACCTCTGTCACAATCACCCGGGCACCAAACCCACGCATCGACTGACAACACCCTTTACCAACATCACCATACCCGCAGACAACGACAGTTTTACCCGCGATCATCACATCGGTCGCCCGCTTGATCCCATCAGCAAGGCTCTCCCGACACCCATAATGATTATCGAACTTCGACTTCGTCACCGAATCATTGACGTTAAACGCAGGGAACAACAACGTTTTTTCCTCAAGCATCTGATACAACCGATGCACCCCGGTCGTCGTCTCCTCAGACACGCCACGAATCTCTTTGACCATGCGAGACCAGTACGTCGGATGCTTCAAATGGATCTGTTTCAGCAGCTTCATCAGTTCTTCAAAATCCTTGCCTTCCCCTGAGTACTCTTTCTTGAGCAGCGACGGGTTCTTCTCCACCTCGACACCCTTATGAACCATCAGGGTCGCATCCCCGCCATCATCCACAATCAAGGTCGGACCTTTCCCACCACCGAAATCCAACGCCTTCTGCGTACACCACCAGTACTCCGCAAGACTCTCGCCTTTCCAAGCGAACACCGGCACACCAACCTTGGCGATCGCCGCGGCAGCAGGATCCTGTGTCGAAAAAATATTACAGCTCGCCCAGCGGACCTGGGCGCCAAGCGCCTGTAACGTCTCAATGAGCACCGCGGTCTGAATCGTCATATGCAGACTGCCGGAGATCCGCGCGCCCTTCAACGGCTTGCTCGCAGCGTATTTCTCCCGAATCGCCATCAACCCTGGCATTTCCTTTTCTGCAATCTCGATTTCCCGACGTCCAAGACTCGCAAGTCCGATATCCTTTACCGCATAATCGTTCTTCTGTGATGCTTTCATGACCTCATACTCCACACAAATTCTTCTTTTTATTTCAGGATGAGTTTCGCGTCCACGACACAGACACGGCCCTCATACACGAACACCGGATTTAAATCCATTTGATCCACATGATCAATGAGCTCCTCACCCAGTTTCGATACATTCAATAACAAATCTATGACAAGCTGCTTATTTGCCTTCATCCCCCGAAACCCCTCCAACAGCTTCTTCCCAACAAGCTCCTCAATCATCTGAGCAGCGTCATACGCATCAATGGCGACGACACGAAACGACACATCCTTGTACAACTCAGTGAAGATCCCTCCAATCCCGCACATGATGGACAGACCAAACGTCGGGTCCTGCACCAGACCAATGATGATCTCCACTCCTTTCTCCTCCATGTGATCGATGAGGAGAGCCTCTGTCGGGAACTTCTTGCGGAACTCCCGGAATGTTTTTTTCAGCTCATCGTTGTTCTGAATGTTCAACCGCACTCCGCCCACATCCGTCTTATGCAGGATCTTCGATGAGCAGACCTTCAGGGCGACAGGGAACTGCACAGAAAGTTTTTCCAGGTCCTTTTCCGTTCGGACCACCTGATACCGGGTCGTCGGAATCCCATACGCACGAAGCAGGTCTTTTACTTCGTTTTCCGCCAGCGCACCGGTCCGGCCTGCAAGCAGTTTCTTCACAGTCGCGTTCATAGCTAATCCTTCTTCCGGTTATCGATAACCCGTTTTGCCTTTAAACCTGTTTCGAGGATCGTATTGGGCGGCAACACATCAACCCGGGGCGTGAAAACGATCACGGACTGGATATCGACTTTCAACTTCGCAGCCAGCTGTTCCATATCAGCGAGGCTCAATCGCTGCTTGGTCTCCACCTCTACCGTCAGCATGTCAACGTCATGTTCTGTGGTCAGAAGCATCCGCCAGTTCCCACCGACCAACGGATTGTTCATCAGCACTGATTCGATCTGACCGGGGTAGATGTTCGTCCCCCGGATGATCACCATGTCATCGGACCTCCCCTTGATCATAGAATGACGCACATGAGTACGACCACAGGAGCACACCGCTTGATCGTAGAGTTTCGCGATATCCCGTGTTCGATATCGTAGCAGCGGCATCCCCTCTTTCGTCAGCGTTGTCAGAACGATCTCCCCTTCCTCCTCAGCCTCCACAGGCTCAAGCGTGAGCGGATCAACACATTCGACAAGGAAATGATCCTCCCAGAGATGTAACCCGTCATGCTGGTCACAGTCCGTGGACACCCCAGGGCCGCACATCTCGGTCAGACCATAGATATCATGCACATCCATATCCCATGTCTCCATGATCCGTTTCTTCAGGCCAGGGGTGAACATCTCCGCGCCGAACAACCCGTTTCTTACCTTCAGACGTTTCGGATCAAGCCCCATCTCCAAGGCCACTTGACTAAGACGCATCACATAAGACGCAACCCCAGAAATAAATGTGGTACCATAGTACTCCATGAGTTTGATCTGTCGTTCCGACTGCCCTTTCCCAGAGGGGATCACCAATGCACCGATCTTCTGCGCACCATAATGGAACCCGAAGGCACCAGTGAACGTCCCATACGGGATCGGGTTCTGGAAGACATCCTTTTTTGTCAGACCGGACATGGACAGACAGCGAGCCATCACCTCAGACCAAACCTCAAGATCACCTCGGGTATAACACACGGTCACCGGAACACCGGTCGTCCCAGAGGACGCATGCAGCTCGATGCAGTTATCTAACGAAGTCGTCATCATCCCAAACGGAGCGTTCTTGCGCAGATCATCCTTAGTGGTGAACGGTAGTTTCCTGATATCTGCTAAGGTCTTGATGTCTCCAGGTTTGACTCCAAGCTCCTTGAATTTCTTCTGATAATGCGGCACAGTCTCATACACCAGATGGACGGTTTTCTGTAACCGCTCCAACTGCAGCTCTTGGATTTTCTTCCGTGATAAGGTCTCCATTTTCGAATTGAAAAGATGATCCATAACACTCCCACGACCCTTATCACTTGATTCTTTATTAAGGTTGATGACCTGGATGAAGCAAACCTACTGCAAGAAGATATCAAAGGTTTTTTTAAAAGAGAAGAGTGCTATAAAAGTGAAGAAAGGGAAAAAGAAATCTGATAAATATCTTTTGTTTTTGAACCACATAGGCCATATGTTTAAATACATGACACGATTTATAAATCTATAAGGAGGAATGAAAATTATCAGACAGCTACTAATAGGGATTTTATTTTGTATGATGATAGTAAGCAGTATAACGCCTGTAACTGGGACCATTTTTATAAAAAGTTTTCAATCTCAGATAAAAGGAAATATCTTCTATGTAGGTGGGAGTGGACCAGGAAATTACACAACAATTCAAGATGGGGTTGATAACGCATCAGTTGGAGATATCGTATTTGTCTATCAAGGTATCTATTACGAAAACGTACGGATTAATAAATCCATTAGCCTGCTTGGTGAAAATCAGATGCTTACGATTATCGACGGTCAAGAAGCCGGTGGCCATATAGTCAGCATCCTTGCCCCAGCCGTAACCCTGGAACAATTCACATTGCGGAACTCAGGAGGGATCCCAAACGCAGCAGCCCTTTATATCAACTCAGATCAAAACAAAATCGAGGAGATCATCATCACCTGCACCGCGTATCATGGCGAGGAAGGAATCTGGCTGTCACAATCAGTAGGAAACCTCCTTTCACGGAACACTGTGGAGAACTATCATTACGGCATCTGGCTTGAAAACTCAGATTATAACAACCTGTTCAACAATACGATCATCAACTCATGGGACTGGGCGATCATTCTTGGAAACTCAGACGAAAACATCCTGTATGGGAACAACATTACAGAAAACAACGGTGGTGTCTATCTTAGAGACTCAAATGAAAACACTTTCCTCGAAAACGACCTGAGGACCAACGACAGGGATATTGCTTTGGTTGATTGGGATGCGACCAGCGCGAATAATTTCATTGGGAAAAACAACATTGGTCTGGCAACGTTCATCGCCGCAAAACACTCACAGAACAAGAACGTCTGGGATGAAAACTACTGGGGTCGCTCGTTGAACCATCCGAAACTCATCATCGGACAAAAAATATTCCTCTTCTTCCCAGGAGCACCTTTCCATTTCCCGCCACTCGCCCTGACCATCCCCTGGTTCACTGTCGACTGGCACCCTGCACAACAACCCTATGATATTTGAGGAATAATCAAATGAAAAGAAAATGGTTAGCGATTGGAATCATACTCGTATTCGTTGGGACTAATATTATTCCATCCACTGCACAGATTATGGAAAAAACTGAGTCAACAGCAAGAGGAAATTGGTTGTATGTCGGTGGGAGCGGGCCTGGAAATTACTCAAAGATCCAGGATGCGATCAACGATTCACATAATGGTGACACTATTTTTGTATACGATGATTCATCGCCGTATTACGAGCATCTCGTGATAGAAAAATCAATTACTGTAATCGGAGAAGACAGACAGACGACTATCCTTGATGGGGAGAATTCTGGCATAGCTGATGTCGTCTCACTCGATGGGAACGGGATTGTCCTGCGAGGTTTTACCATACAGAATAGTGGCAACGATGGGTACCATTCGTATAGTGGTGTACGTCTTCAGTACGGGGCGTCCTTGAATACGATCTCTGATACCTGTGTTACGAATAATTACTATGGCCTGATTATCTCCCACAGCTCATCGAATAGGATTGAGAATAATAGTATCAGAGGTAACAGCATGTATGGCTTGTATCTTATTGAATCCTGTTGTAACACCATCGTCAATAACACGTTTGCTTCTCACGATGGAATCTCAATTTTCGGGGAGTATCTGGAGGATTGGAACACCCATACTATCCAGAATAACACCATAGATGGGCGACTCATCAGGTATTACAAAAACCAAAGCAACATCACCATCCCACAGCAAACTGGAGCAGTGATCCTTGCGAACTGCACCAACTGCATGATTAACAATCTTGACCTTTCCAATACCGATGAGGGAATCCAACTGGGGTTCTCTTCTCATAACTGCATCTCGGAAAACACCATCCGGGCTTGTTACCATGGGATCCACCTTTTTTATTCGTACTACAATGATCTCCGCGACAATATATTTAGAAACAATACCTTCTCTGGTCTTTATGTCGTAAAATCAACTTTTTTAACCATTCAAAAGAACCTGTTCTCAGACAATAATCATGGTATCTATCTTCAAGCGACCTACGGGAACCACATCCGTGGAAACACGTTCTTAGGGAATGTGGATGGGATCACGCTTGCCGAATATTACCACGGTGGTGCCAATGCGAATGCAATCACCAACAATACCTTTGCAGATATAGAATATGGAATCTATATTATTGATATCTGCGCCGGCTGCCACGATAATTATATCTACCATAACAATTTCATCAATTGCAGCGCAAAGGACCAATGCGACAACACCTGGGACGCACGGTACCCCTGGGGAGGGAACTACTGGAGTTCCTATGAAGGAGTTGATGAGAACAACGATGGCATCGGTGATACTGCCTTTCTATTAGAGGATGGAATAAACGCTGATCACTACCCCTTGATGAACCCCTGGGAGCAAGAAAATCAACACCCAAAAAAACCACAGATCCATGGTTGCAGAATCGGAAAAATAAATAAGGAATACACCTACCAAGTCAACGCATCGGATAGCAACGGCGATGCGATCTGGTATCTCATCGACTGGGGGGACCAACAGACAGAAACCATAGGACCGTTCCATCAGAACAAGGAAATGAATGTCACCCACACCTGGTCATCCCAAGGAAAATATCTCATGAAAGTGAAATCAATCGACCCGTATGATACCCAGAGTACCTGGGTTAGCTATCGTATCTGGATCCCGTTCTCCGCTGATTCACCAATCTACGAGTGGTTCGAAAAACTCGCTGAGCAGTATCCCCACGCATTCCCGTTCCTCAGATATTTATTAGGAGTATCATAATACTATTACGAAACA
>DAYE01000023.1 GCA_002506745.1 Euryarchaeota archaeon UBA33 | reverse complement strand
GCCCCGCACCGCCGCCGAGATGTCATTTTTCACGGTGTACTCTCGCACGTTGAACGCCTCGCAGTTACGCTCTGAAAACTCAAGCTCATTGAGATTCACCCATTGGACACCATTCGCATCTGCCCACGTGACCAGTGTCAGGATTTCTTTCTCCATGTTCGGAATGACAGGTATTTCGACAGCGACATCAATAGGAGACTCCGCCATGTCGATGATTGCTTTTCGTATCGGGTTTTTCTCCATGGTCGTCCATGTTGGGGGAAGCGGATGAAAGCGGACCTCGTCAAGCCCTGCTGCGACGAGATCAGGAAGGCGCTCTGCGTTTTTCAACGCGGAAGTGTAGAGATGTATGTTGAAGCGTTCTCCGAAAATCTCTTTGAGAAGAGTGATGTAGCGTCGCGTTCGTTTCCAGACCACAAGGGGATCACCACCAGTGATGCCCGCCCCCGTGGCTTCGATGAGTTCGGCTTCACTAACTAAGATTTTTGTATCCTTCTCATCCTCAAGCTCCCATTCGTCAGCAAAGATACGGTCGGTNNTAAGGGGGCAGTAATAGCACGTTGCTGAGCAAAGGCCGGTGATAAGCACGACCATCTTTGAGCCGTTCGCGCACATCCTACATGCCGGTGAAAGCGGTGCGATATATGCGCTATCATGAAGCCAGGAAGTGAGTTTCTTCATATCTTGAATCCACAATGCCTCCTGGTATTAAAAGATACTCGATACTAGAAAAAAGATGATCTAAGAACGACGGGTTGCTTCGTTGTAATATTTCGATAATTCCTTGTTTGCCATCGCGATGTAGGTCTTGTCGATTTCAAACCCGATGAAATCCACGCCAAGTTTTTGACAGGCAAGCGCGGTTGAACCTGTTCCCATGAACGGGTCCAGGATAAGCATGTTTTTTTTAATACCGTGCAACCGTATGCACATTTCAGGGAGTTTCACAGGGAACACCGTAGGATGCGCCCTTGCGCTCTGAATCGTCTCGTAGGGTATAAACCAAGTATTGCCACGCCCACGCAGGTCCTTCACCGCTGATTTCCATCTGCCGATGTNNAGGTGTTACCACGTCCACGCAAGTCTTTCGTTGCTGATTTCCACCTACCTATGTTGGTCTTATCCTGGTATTTCACGCCAATCGCAAGTTGATCTATTGCTACGTCCCCTGTTTTGGTGAAATGAAAAATGTATTCATGGCAATTACTCAAATATCGTTTACTGTTGACCGGCTGGTAATGCCCAACCGCGATATCATCGGTGATGGTCTTGTAATTCCCCACATCTTGTTTTGGGATCGCAATGGATTTCACCCAATGGATCGTGTTCTGCAGGACATAGTAATTCCGGAATCGCTGCGCGATATCGTACGCGATCCACAGGCCTGATGGTTTTCCCCCGACATTCAAGAAAAACGACCCGTCGTTTTTCAGAACCGTCTTACTTGCTTGTGCGATCTTCTCCATCCAATCCAGGTAGTCTTTTCGTGGCCGGACATCATTGTATGTGTTGTACTTTTTCCCAATGTTATAGGGAGGGGACGTGACGATGACATCAACGGTTTCAGGGTCGAGGCGCTTGAAACCCTCTAGACAGTCCAAACGATGAATCGTATTAACGGAGAGCATCATATACAAGAGGAGTATGCATAAAAAATTTATAAGACGTACTGTTCCCTTCGCCCGATGAACAAACAAGAGATCAAAAAAACAATCGGCACGCATCATTGCCGCTGGAAGGGGGCCAACAGGAGGGAAATTTAAGGGGAGTTTTGCGAAAAAATCGAACTCTGGTTTTTCAGGCAATTACGTCTATCTCTTTCTCCTTTTTTTTCTTTCCTTTTTTGGGAATGGATAGGCTAAGATTTTGACCGAAACGTAGAAGAGAAAACAACCGTTAATACTTTTGAACGGAAATGGATGAAAAAGCACCAAAAATAATCAAAGATTTAGTAGAACGATTTGAACGAAATATCACAGATTACAAAACTCAAGGATATAAAGAAGATCATCTACGACAGGAATTCATAAATTATTTTTTTGAGGCACTTGGCTGGGATGTTGGTAATAAGAGTGGTGCTGCTCCTGCATATAGAGATGTTATTCATGAGGATTCCATAAAAATGACTGGTGGCGGAACGAAGGCACCGGATTATTGTTTTACTTTATCTGGAACGAAAAAATTTTTTGTTGAAACGAAGAAACCATCTGTTGATATCAAAAAAGATCCCCATCCCGCGTATCAGTTAAGGAGATACGCATGGAGTGCAGAGTTACCTGTGTCTATTTTAACGAATTTTGAAGAGTTTTCTGTGTATGAATCAAGGAGAAAACCAAAAGAAGATGACAAAGTAGATACCGAGCTTTTAAAGCGATTCAACTATAAGGAGTACGTAGAAAAATGGTCTGAGATTTCGAGTATTTTTTCAAAATCTGCTATCCTTCAAGGTTCTTTTGATAAATTTCTTGAATCTGCGAAACAAAAACGCGGAACGCAGGAAGTAGGTGATGAATTCCTTAAAGAGATTGAAAATTGGAGGGATTTGTTAGCTCGTAATATCGCAGTTCGAAATCCTCAACTGTCATCTGTGCGTGAACTCAATTATGCGGTTCAGAGCACGATTGATCGCATCATTTTTTTGCGTATGTGTGAGGATCGTGGGATAGAACAATATGGGCAACTTCAAGCTTTACTCAAGAATGAAAATATTTACAAGAATCTTTGTAAAATCTATGAAAAAGCAGATGAAAAATATAATTCAGGTTTATTTCATTTTACACAAGAACGGGGACGCAGTACTCCACCTGACGAAATCACGTTGAAGATGATCATTGATGATAAAGTGCTCGGGGACATCATTAAAAATATCTACTATCCTGATAGCCCGTATGAGTTTTCTGTGCTACGCTCCGAGATACTCGGGAATGTCTATGAGCAGTTTCTTGGGAAGGTCATTCGTCTTACTGAAGGTCATCATGCAAAAGTCGAGGAAAAGCCTGAAGTGAAAAAAGCTGGTGGAGTCTTCTATACTCCTGAATATATTGTTGATTACATTGTGAAGAATACAGTCGGAAGACTTTGTGAAGGAAAAACCCCGAAACAGCTGGAGAAATTGCGTGTTCTTGATCCTGCTTGTGGGTCCGGTTCGTTTTTACTTGGCGCATATACGTATTTATTGAAATATCATCTTGATTCTTATATAAAAAGAAAGAATCCAAGGTTGTATAAAAATCAGATTTTTCAGGGAAAAGATGGCCAATGGTTCCTTACAGTTAAAGAAAAAAAACGAATTTTATTGAACAACATTTATGGTGTTGATATTGATAGCCAAGCAGTAGAAGTAACAAAATTAAGTTTGTTGTTGAAAGTACTCGAGGGAGCCGAACGGGATATTTTTGAGAAACAACAGAAATTATGGACAGAACGTGTGCTACCGGATTTAGGGAATAACATCAAGTGTGGGAATTCGCTTATTGGACCTGATTTTTATGATACTGATCAAAAGAAACTCGTTGACGATAACGAAGGGATGTATCGAATCAATGCTTTTGATTGGGACTCAGAATTTAAAGAGATCATGCAGCGTGGAGGGTTTGATGCAATCATCGGAAACCCCCCTTATGTTCGACAGGAAACACTAGGCAATTTGAAGGAATATTTCCAGCAGCATTATCAGGTGTATCACGGCATAGCTGACCTTTACGCATATTTCATTGAACGAGGAGTGTCTCTGCTGAAAGAAAACGGAATTTTCTCATATATCGTTGCGAATAAGTGGATGCGGGCAAACTACGGAGCTCCACTCAGAACATGGATGAAACAGCAGATCGACGAAATCGTGGATTTTGGTGACTTACCGATATTCCAAGAAGCGACAACCTATCCTTGTATCATCCGAATTTCCAGGGGACAAAAACGATCAATAATAAATGTCACGCAAGTGAAAACCCTTGATTTCTCAGACCTTCAAGACTATGTAAAAAAAGAGCATTATGCCATTAACCGGACCGATCTTGATACCTCTGGTTGGTCTCTCACCAATAAAAAAATTCAGGAGATTTTAAAGAAACTTAAAACCACGGGGGAACCATTAGGGAAATTCGTTCAAAAGAAAATCTATTACGGGATAAAAACAGGGTTAAATGAAGCATTTGTAATCGACGAACAGACAAGAGATAAAATACTATCTCAACATCCGCGAAGTAAAGAGTTGATAAAACCATTTCTGCTAGGCCGAGACATCAAGAGATACGGGGCACCAAAAACAAATCATTATCTGATTTTAATCCCGAAAGAATGGACTAGTTTACATTCAGGAAAATCGAGTGATAAATGGGCATGGTTAAAACAAAACCATCCATCAATCGCAGACCATCTAGCTCCTTTTGAAAAAGATGCAGAGAAACGATGTGATAAAGGAGAATACTGGTGGGAACTTCGTTCCTGTGACTATTACAATGAGTTTGAAAAACCGAAAATAATGCTCCCTGATATTTCTATCAGAGGTAACTTTACCCTTGATGATGAAGGGGGTGTTTATTGCGTTAATACCGCGTATATTATCTCGAATGCGGATAAATATCTCCTTGGTATTCTGAATTCCTTACTCATGACTTTTTATTACGAGAATTTGTCATCGAGATATCGTGGCGATTACCTACGCTACATCTATCAATACATGATTCAGTTACCGATCCGAGGCATCAATTTTTCAGATCAAAAAGACAAATCTCTTCATGATAAGATGGTTGATTTAGTTAATCAAATGCTTGATTTTCATAAGCGTCTTACTAAGGCAAAAGCAGAGAATGAAAAGGTAATAATTCAACGTCAAATCGACGCAACTGACAAACAAATCGACCAATTAGTGTATGAGTTATACGGTTTAACAAAAAAAGAAATAGCCATCGTCGAGGGAAATAAATAATGAAAGCTTTTTCAAAAATGTTAATAGAAGAAGAAACCTCACATACGAAGCTTATCGAACAATACAACAAATACAGACAAGCTGGTCTAAAACTCAATCACAAAATTATGGATTCATGCCTTAATCGCGACGTGCTCATGAAATCATCTCAACTTCTAGGTATAAGTTACGGTAATAAATTCTTTTTCAATACCGAGGATGAAACAAGTGTATTGATGGATTTTGCACTCAATGAATACCGGATACAAAACAAAACTGTCGTAGAAATCTATCGAGAAAAATTCGGCTGGAAGAACCAGAAGGAAAAGGATATCTTTACTGCATTATCTTCTTCTTATACGTCACTCTTTAAAGTTACTGGTATTATCGAAACCGAAAACACATTAATTCTTGAAGATATATTAAACAAAAAAAGCAATATAAAATTGTTAGATATCGCTTTCAGTCAGACAATAGAAAAAACAGGGAGACATTTGTTGTTTACTCGGCTGATACCTTTTAAATACTTCAATATGACAGGAGGCGCTGCATTAGTATTCTCCAGCACTTTTGAACAGATACTTCTCAGACGATACAAAAAAGAACGTAAAAACGTATCTTCAGATAATGAAAACATTAAACGATTCGTGGCATTTTTTAAATTAAATAAAATATATGGTATGAATGTAAACTACATCTAAGAAATTTGAAAAATAAAGAGGAGTATATCCAATGAAAAAGAACTTCAAAAATATCTACCAATTCAAAATCATCTTAGCAGAAACCAACCCATCGATTTGGCGACGAATACAAGTCCCAGAGACATTCACCTTTTGGGATTTACATGTTGCTATTCAAGATGCGATGGGATGGAAAGACTGTCATCTGCATGAATTTAATATAAAAAGATTTGGTTTAAGAGATGAAATACGAATAGGAATCCCTGAAGGCGACTTTGATACAGAATTTCTTCCAGGTTGGAAACACAAAATCGCAGATTATTTTTCCATGGAGAACCGAACAGCAGAATACACCTATGATTTCGGTGACGATTGGGCACATACTATAAAGCTTGAAAAAATACTTCCCCTGGAAAAGAAGACGAAGTATCCTCTCTGTATCGAAGGAGAGCGAGCATGCCCCCCAGAGGATGTTGGAGGCGTCTATGGATATGAAGAGTTTCTGAAAATCATACGAAATCCGAAACATAAAGAACATAAATGTATGTTAGAATGGATCGGCGGGAAATTCGACCCTGAACAATTTGATGTAAAAAAGATTCATTTTGACAATCCAGATAAACGTCTGAAAATGATAATGAGCTAAAAGGTAACGGAGTACAAAATGTTCAAACCAAAGTTCACCTACACGACACACATCGTCAATAATTTACTCAAAATCACCTCAGCGCGCGAGATCATTCTGCATGCGTATTTGGTACCGAAATGGGATGCTTCTTTACGGAAAGAAGCCCTCGTGAGAACCGCTCATTCTTCTACGAGTATTGAAGGAAACCGGCTTAGTCTAGAGCAAGTAATAGAGCTTGCTGCAGGCCGAGACGTCATAGCAACAAGAAAAGACAAACAAGAAGTACTCAACTATCTCTATGTCCTCGAGCATCTCGCTACCTTTGCAGAAGATGAAAAAATTACTGAAAAATCAATTCTTGACTTACATAAAAGACTAACTAAAGAAGTCCTTGATAATCCAAAAGACTCTGGAAAATACCGTGATAGACAGGTATATGTCGCAGATAGAAGTGGAAACGTTATTTTCATGCCGCCTAAAACCAAAGACGTTCCAACATTAATGCGATCGCTTGTTGCATGGTTAAATTCTGAAGATACTGCAAAACTCGATCCTGTTTTGGTCGCCGGTATCGCTCATTATGAATTTGTACGGATACATCCTTTTATTGACGGAAATGGAAGAACTGCAAGAGCTTTAGCATCGTTAATCCTATTTTTGAAAGGTTTTGATATCAAACGATTCTTTGCTCTTGATGATTACTATGATTCGGACCGGAATGCATACTATGCCGCATTACAAACAGTGAATCCAAAGACGCTCAATTTGAATAAGTGGTTAGAGTATTTTACCGATGGAGTTGCTGTCTCAATTACCAATGTCAAAGAGAAGATTCTAAGGGTAATTAGTGAAAAATTACGCAGGGACAAGAAAGGACAAATAGCTCTCACCGAACGACAAATGAAAATCATTGAAATTCTCAATCAGAAAGGAAGCATCACAAACCGAGACATACGAAGTATGTTCAAATTATCTAACCGAGGAGCTGTTGACGAAACCAATAAATTACTAGCTCTTGGCATTCTGAAAATTGAGGGAAAAGGAAGAAGTGTACATTACATCCTGGTATAAAGCAAGTTCATGATTAACTTCATGATTAACTTCATGATTAAGCTAAGTCTTATAAATTA
>DAYE01000041.1 GCA_002506745.1 Euryarchaeota archaeon UBA33 | reverse complement strand
CATTACTCCTCTTTATAAAAATCGTAATGATGAGTAAGTTCTACGTAGGCTTTACCTTGTACTAAAGCACCATTAATAGTTCCAGAAACTGTACAGACTCCTTCCCAGAAACATGATCCTGGAATGATTTTATCTAAAATTTGTCGAATTGCTGGATAATCTTCTCCAACGCGCATCATTTGATTTTTATAAAGAGGAGTAATGGTAATATCTATTGATTTTGAAGTTTCGACTATATGCCATTTAGAAGCAAATATTCTATGAGTTAGTTCGTCATTCCAAAAGGAATCAGGTGTTATGATATAGTCTTCTAAGAGTTCCAAAGTACCGTCGCTGTTAAGTAGATTTATACCATTTGAAAAGGATTGATTTATTCTCTCACCGGTTTCTTGATCCCAAGTATCACCAGCTAATATCTCGCGATTGTCATTTAGTTTTATAGAAAACCATTCGTAAGATACAACCAGTCCACATGGAGGTGGATTTTGGTTGAGAAAATCACCCCACTGATGATCAATCCAAGCAAAGCCCGTAATATCTTCTGTTATTCCATGTAAGGTTATTGAACCAACAACCGCTAGTTTACTGAGACAATAATAAAAAGAGTTACGCTGATCTTTTCCGAGTTCAATAACACCATCGCCACCAACAATTAATGGTTTTTTAAGACAATCCATATCAACAGTAATTTTCATAGGTTTGGAATCTTGTTGAGAATTACCACTAATTTCTAAACCGTATTGGAAGGGAAGAAGACCGTGGTCGTTGTATTTGGTGTACCAATGATCATATTGTATTAATTCGTCAGAGCTTTCCTGGTAGTCAATCATATAATTATTGGTGGGGTTTGTCTTTTGCATAGTGTCAGTATTTGTCGTGCCCATCGTTGTACTTTGATCCGTGGATTTCATTGTTGTTTCTGTGTATTTAGTGTTTATTGATTCCTTGTTTTCAGAAATCAAATTTTTAATTTCAATTTGAGAGACGATTTGATTGTCTGTTTTATCGTCGTTTGTGATATATTCGAAACCCAAATCAAGATGGTCGGTACTTGCGGTGAGTGTGCCAATTTGAACATTGGTGTAGGTTTTTTCAACTGCGATATCAGATATGGAAAAGATTCTTATTTCTTTTTTTTCAGCAATGTTTGTTTGGATTTTATAGAATGCTACAAATGATCCATATTCATTTCCGGTGGTTTGTCCGGTGAGATGGAAATTTGCGTACCACCATTCAATCGGAAATTCAGATGTTTCGTGAGATCCTTCATCTGTAGGAAAGATAATCTCAGTTCCTGGTGGTTGGTATGGATAGTGTTTCCAATAGACTTCTGGGTGGTCATGGTCTTTATTTATTTCTGCTTGTACTGATATTGTTGGTACAATCATTACAATAATTATGAAGAAAGACACAATCGGTTTTAACCTAGGAATTGTCATTTCTTTTTTATTTTTCAATAAATGCTCCACTTTCATTGATTCTCACCACACGATTTTTAATACCTCGTGGTTGACTCTGTTTATATATAAAACATGTTTTACAACTGGTACCATCGTTCTGTACACTTGTTACCAAAAAAGAAAATCAATCAATTTTATCTCTATTAGAACAGAATTGTGAAATATGAGGTTTTGTTTTAGACTTATTTTCTCTATTCGCTTCCTCATCAATTCAATAATGGATTTTTCTATACAATAAAAAGAAGACAAAGGATGGGGAACTATGGTGAAATATTCACGAGGCATTCTTCTTTTTTGTCTTGTGTGTTTTTCGCTCGGCATCGTAACGGCAGACACAAATATTGTTCGTCCTCGGCGAAGACTAACCCGTTCTGCTCGAAGCTTTGCAGTATAGCGGTTAGTTCGAATTCCGGGACATCAAGGAATTTTCTTTGGAGTTCCTTGCCTGAGATGATATCGATGCAGCTGAGCAGCACGCTTCGTTCGAGTTCGTTGAGGACAAAAATCTTTATGTTCTGCGGATCTCGTTTGTCATATATTTTTATAAAATTCCCGCCGTCGACAAAATAAAAGATTCGATGGTCATTTGTTGTGTGTGGGCTGCTATCTTCATGATTGCATTTTTCTTGTTCTTTCTTCCAGTCTTCCACGAGTGATTCCCAGGGATGATCACTTGTTTTGTTGGTTTGTGTGAAATGATAAACAAACATAAATCCTTTCTCTAAAAACTCTGAGGGATACATGATTTCGTCGATCGGTGAATAGTGCAGTTGTTCGATGTTGAACTGTCTTGGGTGGCGCTGAATGTGGCTTCCCTGCATCACGCGCAGTTCACAGAGCTGTGGGGCATCCAGGTATGCTTTTAACTGTTGTACTATTTTTTTAGTCTCTTCGAAATCGACGGGCTCTTCGTTTGGGTAACGTACCAACAGATTGTAGTTGTTTTTTATCTCGTTTTCTTTGCAGAACTTAAGTGCAGCGATATTGTCGATCACTCGAACTCCTTTGTTCATTTTTCGTAGATAGTTTTGACTGAAGGATTCAATCCCGGTTTGAATCATGGTAAACCCTGCTTCTTTCATACAGGTGTAGTCTTCACTGTTGAGCTGTCCTGCACGTGCCTCGACAAAAAATGAGAAATCTCTTCCGAGATTCTTTAATTTCTCAAATAGGGTTTTGTAATCTGTTTTTGGGAGTGTGTTTCCGATGAGCTGGAAATCCATCATCCGATATCGTTCTGAGAGGGTTCGTATCTCTTGGATGATGTGGCTGTAGTGTTTCTCGCGGTAGCAGGGATGCTGAATGTTGAGGTTGCAGAATGTGCATTGGTTCCACCAGCAGCCCCGGGAGATCTCCACGGGAAGCCGGCCGTAATATTGATAGTATTGCTGAATGTCATTTGATGATGCAGCAAGCTCTTGATAGAACTGGTCATAGGCGGGAACTGGTAGGGTATTGAGATCAACAATCGCATCGGATTTGTTCCAATGGACCTTGTTGTTGTTTCTATAGATGAGCCCGGGGATCGTTTTATATGAATCTGGACTGGAGGCAAGAAGGAAGAGGGCGTCTTCGCCGTCGCCGGAGACGATGCAGTCAATATAGTCAAAGGCTCTCAGCACGTTTATTCCCAAGTCGCCGACGGTTCTGCTGCCGCCGAACACAATGGTTTTTTCAGGTGCAAGCTCCTTGATTTTCTTCGCAACGGCAAGCGATGGGAGTAATTGTCCGTAGTTGAGGGTAAATCCAATGATATCAAAGGACCGCCAATCCACATGATCAAGGATCCATTGATACAACGTATCGGTCCGCTGGACGTACTCCTCAAATGTAAACGGTGGTAAACTCGTGTTTTGTGGTGAATGCTGCTGGAAGTATTCTCGGAATCGGTCCTGGTTTTTCTCCCAATGCTCTGGGAACACATACCGGGAGAACACCATCTGTGCGGTATATGAATCGTTAGGCGGATAGATCAACCCGTGATAGTTCTGCAGCCCGTAGAACTCCGCTGCTTTGAGGTAGAGATGACGTGTTTCTATTGATATTCCACGTTGGCTACAGTACGTCTCGAGCACTGCAAGCTGGATCGATGGGATCGTTACTCCATCAAACGGCATAGCCACTAATAGGATAGTTTTTTTCTCGTTGTGCATCGCCAAATCCAAGACTATCAATCACGTGAGTTCTTTTATAATTTACTCAAGACGCAATTCTTTTCTTTTACTGAAGACTGAGTCATCTCTTGATTTTTCTTTTGATTAAATAGAAATTCTGTCAATAACAACTGTAAGTTTAAATATATCATACGTTATAAATAATATCAACATTGGATGATGAAATCATGAAGACAAATAGGGTGATTCTTGTTCTATGTGCATTTCTTTTCTTAGGGAATGCTCTCTTTCCTTTTGTACGAGCGGTGGTTCTTGATTCAGAAACAGATTTATCTCCTAATGTACAACAGAGACAGAATGCAGAAGAAACTTTGGTCCTACCTTCCTCGTTTAGCTGGCGTGATATCAACGGCGTGGATTTTACCACACCGATACGGAATCAGATCCCATATGCGAGCTGTGAAAGCTTTGCGCTGGTCGCAGCGGTTGAAACCATGGTACAATATCAAGTCGGTTTTCCCTTTAATTGTGATCTTTCAGAGGCGCATCTCTTCTTCTTCAGCGGAGGAAACATTATCTGGGGATCGTATCCAGAAAACGACACAAAATTCCTCAAAGACTATGGTGTCCCTGATGAAGCCTGCTGGCCGTACCCGAAGGATAAATATCAATATCCGTTGAATACCACCTCCCCTGATTGGCAGAACAGGACCGT
>DAYE01000013.1 GCA_002506745.1 Euryarchaeota archaeon UBA33 | reverse complement strand
GGAAAAATCAATAAAACCATCAATGGAACTGTTGACATTCCAGCAGGAAAATCAGTAACCGTAAAGACAGGAACGCTCTTAGGATTCGGCGCTATCTCCATCATTGCTAAAGTAGCTGGAGAAGAACAGACAGCGACAGGGACACAGATTATCATCTTCTCGATGGTGAAGAAATAGGGGACTTTTTCTCCCTTTTCTTTCTTTTTCTATTTTTTATCCTAGTTTGATAAGTTGTATTAAAAACTGGATCAGTCTGATTTTTTCTTCTGTTAACCAACTGTGCTAAATATTGGCGCTGGGAGGCAGATTTGAACTCGTATTTGTTAATACATTGTACATGGTGAAAATAAAATGGAAAAAGGAAACGAATATAACTTTACTAGTAAATAGGAGTTCAAATCATTTTTTAGTCCCATGGCAAGTTCCTCCTGGAAAAAATAAGAAAAAAGTGCAGGGGAAGGGATGTGAACACCTGAAGTATCGATAAACGATAGTCACTAAATCCTAGGTTTTTGGTTTTCGATAGGTGCGTCCCGCCCAATGTATCTCCTGTGTTATCGCTGATGAAAATGCATTTTGTGCCAATAGAAGAAACACGATTGGAGTCAGCAAGGCATACCCGATGCTGGATGGATAGCGNNTAATACCAGCGCACCCATGTGTATTGTCGGGTCCCCCAGCGCACAAAACTCGTAATGTGTGTCTCTGGTGGGCTTTCCATGATGCATTTCGGCTGAAGGAATATCTTGTACCTAGCTTTTTTCACCGACAGAGTTAGGACAAGATCATCAGAGAACGCGGTTCTCCATTTTTCTTTAATCTCCAGTGTATCGAATACTTTTTTTCGGATAGCCATCGATCCGCCCCAGGCAAACGTCGAGCTCGGATAAAACATAAACACAATAGAGGCCATGTTCCAGGTAGAGATAAGCAATGTTTTCCAGTTTGTAGGAAAATACCATCGATATCCTGTGGTCGCCCCGATGGTCTCATCCTGGAGCGGTGCAACGATGTTCTGAAGCCAGTATGCGTCTGGTTTGATATCGCTGTCTGCGAACACAAGAACCTCTGTCTTTTCTGTCGACTGCAGTCCTGTGAGCAGCGCAGCAACCTTCCCGCTACATCCAGAAACAGGGCTAGTCAGGACCAAGTGAGCATATGGTTTATCCTGTATGAGTTGTTGCAAGGTCGGATAGGCAGGATCGTCTGTTGAATCAACAACAACTATGAGGTCATATCTTGGGTATTCTTGGGTGAGAAATCCTTGGATGTTTTCCAAGAAACCTTGTCCGGTACCTTTACAGGGTACAATGACAGAAGCGAAAGGAAAATAGGCAGAGAATATCCTTTTTTTTGTCCGCCGATATGCGATAAGCCACAGGCTGATAATATAACATTCACCAAGAATTCCAATGATTCCCAGAATGATCAGAATTTCAAGAATCATGCGTTTCCAACAATGCTTTGTATCCTTCGCTAGTTTTTAGAGATTTACCTTCCAGGATCTTCCTGCGTCTCTCCCAGATACGTCTGGAAAAGGTATTGGGTTTATTAAAAGAAATCCAATATATCATCTTGTGAGTAATCGCACTGATATGAGGAAAGACAGACAATATCTCAAAGAACTCAAGAACGTTGATTTCCAACCTGTTTTTATCCTTGGAGTCCATCGATCCGGGACCAGTATTCTTTACAAGATGTTGACCGCCACCGGGTGTTTCAATCCAGTCACCGCGTATCATCTGATCAACTATGACGAGCTCCTCTCCAACTATCACGAGCAGAAAGAACAAGACGCAAAACATCACCTCACAGAATCCTTTCTCAAAAACGGGCTTACGGACAGAGGGATCGACCGGTTGAAGATTACCGCTGATTTTGCTGAGGAATACGGGTTTTTACTTAGGACCCAGTCGCTACAGATGCGTATTACGAAAAAAAACGTCGCGCTCTTCACCGAGTTATGCAAAAAAATCGAGTTCATCGCAGGAAACCAAAAACCAATCCTTCTAAAGAACCCGTATGATTTCCCCAATTTCCTTTATCTCAAAGAAGTGTTCCCAAATGCTCGATTTGTGTTCATTCATCGTCATCCGTTGAAAACAATAAGTTCTACGCTTAATGCAGTCAGGACTTTACTACAAGAAAAAAACCCGTACACCGCCAGGTTATCTAGAGTATATGAACAGTGTTATACGAACCCCTTGCTGCTCCAACCACTACGATTTATCTTTCAAGCACTAGCGAAATGTTGCGTTGTTGTTCTCACCAGAATCACGAAAAAATCAGCAGACTACTATCTAAAAAACATAGAGAAATTATCGAAGAATGATTACATTTCAATCACCTATGAAGAGTTCTGTTTGTCTCCGAAAGAGATATTACAAAACATTATGGAAAAACTATCATTGACCATGATCCAGAAAATCGATGCAGCATCGCTGATGAAACCCCGTAAAGTAGAGGTAGATATTTCTGTACAAAAGCTTCGATCATATATCTATAAATCCATGAAAGCGTATTTTGATTTGTTCCATTATACGATTGAGCGGTAGGCGAGAATTACTGCTTGTGTGCACTAGTCCTTCTCTACAGACGCCATACAATATCTTCACAAGATGACTCCCCAAATCATAGTCTCATGCATTATCTTTTATCTAAAAAATCTCGTGTCATTGGAATCTGTGAAACGGGAAATCCTGATACCCGTTGACTCCTATCCAGATTGTTTGATTGAGCCCTTGGATAGTCACATTTGACCGGAGTATCACTTGAAGTTGATCGGGGATAAAACGTTCACCACGACGCGGCCACAGTTGAGTCAACGGGATGAACATATCGCCCTGAAGCTCCGTGGTGCTCTGGGGAGTTATCAACCCGTCTGGCAGCGTCCCATTGCTTATCATGCGGGTCTTCGTTCCATCTACACGGAAGATTTGTACAGTGATATCGGTTGCTAGCAATGTTATTTTATTTGGGTTTTTTATGGTAAACGTAACCGTATCATGCAGCCCGTCTTTCAAGGTGTAGGTATAATCACCGGTGAGCGATGCTTCGGTTGGGAGATCTGAAAGGAGTCGTTCAAGGGAAGGGGGGATGATGTCAGCTTCCACTGAGAGGTTCATCGGTTTTCTAATACCAGCAACATATATGATAAAATCACCAGTCAGGGTCATCTGTAATGATTCTGCATCTAGTGCTTTGAGCAGGATCCATCCACTCCCGGTGAGTTGTTTGGTTGTTTTTGCTGGAATCGTTTCTCCTTGAATATTGACAGATCCGACATGGATTCCTGTTTCGGTTTTCATATTCGCTGAGAGGTTTTCGATGGCGATGCCAATCGTGTTCGGATTGGTAATTTCAATAATCCCCGTGAAGTTGATGCCTTCTTGGGTGATATCGCTGAAATTCGCTGCGAGGTGGATTTGGGGTAGCATAAATTGTTCCAGGATGTTATTAAGCGATGTTACAATGGAAAATTTAAGGGGAAATGTTTTTTTTATGATCCCAAAAAACACGGTGCCAAAAGTCCCGGTTAGACGGCTGGTTAAATGATTGGGCAGCGAGCCGTTGAATCGGATGCTTGCTGTTGTGGTAAACGTCCTGTTCTCCTGTGCTTTGGTTTCTCCACCGGGGATCGTGAGGTGGTTGATCGTTTCCCCCGTCTCATCAATCGTGATCATCGTGAGGTTTTGGAGAATGATTGGAAAGGAATTGTGGTTGTTGATCGAAAGTGTTGTTTGGAGTACTGCTTCATCAGCAGTGATGTTTATTAGCTCGAGTGTGAGTGCCATTTCTGGTATGTCCATTTGTTGAATATCAAGGAAAAGAAACGCGCCTGCGACGATGTTCAGAATCGTTGCTGCGACAAGGATAATGACGATTATTTTTTTCATAGCTTCCGTTTTAAGAGAAATTCTTTATATTTATAAGATATTTTCTATATTAATATACTTTTTCTATAGAATATAAATGAAGATTTTTTTTTTTCCTCATATTCTAGTGAACTGCATGGAGGTCCCAAACCATCAAAGACTCAGGATAAAACGGTACCTCGTGCGTATGCAAATAGGGAAAAAAGAATATGAGAAATATGGTTTTTCATTATGTCTTCGTGCTTTTTCTTTTAGAATAATACAAGATATCCGTATGCTTCGTGTATCCCATCTGTTCGAACACCTGCATGGAGGTGGTGTTCCAATCCTCGATGAGGCACGCAACGATATCGATTCCTATTGCTGAAAAATGATGTTCGACTTCTTTGACCAAACGCTTTGCGATCCCTTTTTTCCGATAAGAAGGAGTAACCACCAATCGATTGATCCACCCTTTCCGCCCATCATGTGTTCCAACAATCGCTCCGATAATCTTTTTCTCAGTCTCCACGACCAGGAAATAACAGTTCGATTGTTGCATTTGTAAGGTGATGTTTTTTCTACTATCACGACCCTGCGGTCGATAAGGGATGTCACCTTCGTTCCATAAGGCGATGACCGAATCATAATCTTTAAGAGTCATCTTGCGAAACGTCACCTTGAGGTCTTGTTGCTTCATTGGTTTCATGCACCTGACATAGGTATTATGAAAAGTAATAAGCATGTTCATTTGAACGTTTCTATCCGTTTGATCTTTCTTCGTATAAGGAGAACTAATTAAAAAAATAAGGTTCAGATTGGTAAAATTCGTTTTGAAGGGGACATGGTTGAATCGAGGGTTTACATCACCTGAGGTCTGACGATCGTGCGGTAGAGGATTAGATTGGATACAACCAAACCAATGATGGGATACAAGAGAAGGAATCCAGATAAAGGTGCGACACTCATCAAAAGAATCGGTATATTTGACCAATTAATCGTATATTGGAGAACCACATATTTCCGTACTTCTTGTCGATGGAATCGTTTGAGATGAACAATTTTATATGTGACGATAAAAAACAAGATATTAAATAGGATTAAAAGGAGAATCAACGAAATATGCAGGTGGATTACTCCAAAAAAAATAGGCAGGAACACACAGAGCGCGTATAGTAATCCTAAGAGATATCCGATGAGTTGAAATGAAGTCGGGATGTGAAAAACTTCCTGCTGTACTCTGACGCCTAACCTTGTTGATAAATGTTTTGACTGAATCAAATAATCATGATCTGCATCTTTGATCCCCCCAGCGATTAGGTTCAGGTTGAGGGTTTGGAGAAACGCTAAGACGCAGAGGATACCTATCAGAGGTGAAAATTGAAAGGAGACGGTCGCTGCACCAAACACCACGCCGACCATGACAGAGGCAGCAAGAACGAAATCCATACCACTAATTCGTTTACTATACAAATCATAGAGCCCCGCCAGGAGAATCCCAAGCAGATACAGAAGTAGCATGATGACACCATAAAAATAAAGTGTTAACAAACATCCAAGGAGCAGCACCAGCAGAATGTAGATAAGAGCATTGCTTTTCGAGATACTGCCACTCGGTAATGGTCTTTTATTTGCAGAAGAAATGAGACGATCGACCTCGATGTCGACATAATGATTGAACGCAAAACCAACGATATGAGCGGAAAGTCCGATGAGAAAAAGCATGGTAAGGAGGAATAAATCTTTTTCACCCATCGCAATCGCACCCGTGAGCGGGATGATCGCGGTTAAAAATATGAAATGAGCACTGGATAATTTCGCATATTCAAAAACAGTTGTTTTAAGATTCATTAATACCATTAGCTCCTGTTCTTCAGAATAGAGAGAAAAATAAACAACTATTTTACTGCTTGTATAATTCTTATCGTGCCAAATCGCTAATAATGTTAAGTTATCGGCTTTTCATCTCGTTCTTTTTCATTCGTGCTTTAATGAGCTTCTTTACTAGCTCTAAAGCAAGCGGTTTATCGATTGGAAAACGGACAGCCGCTTGAGTAGTTTCATAATCCTTCAGGTCATTTTTATGTTCTGCAATGATAGGCGGGGGTACATACAACCCAATATGTTTTTTGTGAACAGTAAAATAAGCCAGTCGTCCCTTGTACCCATAATACGGCATCCCGTAACTGATGCGCTCATCAGCATCGGGGGCTGTTTTTCTAATGGCGTCCCTTAGTTCGTTCAGCATGCCTTGTACTTCTTCGGGGGCTGCTGCAATGTATGCGTCTACATCGATTGACGCTTCTTTCATATTCTATATCCTTTCCATGTAGTGAAAATGGCTTATATGATCTGAGAAAACAATCCGATTAAATAATCCAATCCAATAAGCGTAAGAGCAATAAGGATGATAATAAGCAGAATCCAGAGAGCGAATTTTAAAAGCTTCCAAGCGACAAAAACAATTACAATTATTGCAATAAGGGCAAGCCAAATTGGTATTACCATTTTTGATCACCTTTATTTTTTTATTAATACCAATGATGCTCCTTGGTCATTGCTGAGTATCATCTGATTTGATTCAGGAAAACTGTAATTCAACGTGATTCCTGTATTTCCTGATGAAAACGTTATTTTCTGATTGGCAAGAGAATATACATATGATCCTGTTAAGGAGATGATTCCGAGAGGGCCACTTCCGCTGATTATCGCCTTGTTATTTGAATCAAATGTTATCGATGTGCTTCCGTCTTGATTTTGCCAGGTCCCAATGAATTTACTTTTTTCATCCAAACAACCGCTTAAGCAACTGACGCAAAGTATCGCAAGCATTCCTATTATAATAACGAGCTTCTTCATTTTTTCCTCGTGAATCACATTTCTTTAGATATTTATATAGATTGTGTAAATGACATTTGAAAACCTTGAAAACATAGTTCATTGAAGTTTTCCATCAAGATGAATGAGGCACCAATTATGGTGTTAAAACCACGTGTATGAAAATCATTGTTTGTTCTCTTCATCTCGAATTTTTATCTTTTTTAACCATTTAAACATCTTTCATGAAAAATTTATTTGTATCATAACATTTAAATCTATGAAGCACCATCTATAATACTGGAAGTATAAACATAATATAAGGAGGTAAAAAATAAATGAAAAAAAAAGCAATGTTAATAGGAGCGATGCTTCTATTGGGGGCTAGTGTTTTTACCACAACGACAAGCGCTCTGAATTATCAAAAAGACTGTAGCGAAACTTCATCAAGAGGCCTTGTCTACACCGAAAATTTCGATTCTTATACAGCGGGTACTCTTTTAGGTGGTCAAGGCGGTTGGTTCCCATGGGGTGATAATCCTGATGCAAATGCAAATGTAACCAGTGATCAATCCCGAAGCCCAGCCAACTCTGTTGAAATCGTGGGATTATCAGATATGGTTCATCAATGGACTAATGTCAACTATGGAAATTGTACATTCCGTGTCTGGTCATATGTACCTAGCGATTATGTAGGACAGAACATGCTTATTTTATTGAGCCTATATGCTGGTGACTCATCAAAATGGGATCTCCAGTTAGTTTTCAACTCTGAGACCTTACTCCTAGAGGATTACGACAGTGTCAACTCAACACCCTACATGATAGGTGCATGGGGAGAAATACGAGTGGAAATCGACTTTATCAACGACTTGCAAAAAGTCTATTATAATGATGTGCTCTGGCTTTCCAAGAGTTGGATAAATGGTACCAGTGGTGGTGGTATTCTCAATCTCGGCGGAGTAGACCTTTTTGCAAATGGTGCTTCCAAAGTGTACTGGGACGATATGTCAATCTGGGCAACAGAAGCACCCGCTGAGCCAGAATTGGCTATCGGACCAATCACTGGTGGATTCGGTGTCAAAGCTTCAGTTCAAAACACCGGAGAAGGAGATGCGACCAATGTCGTTTGGAACATCACCCTGGATGGAAAACTAGTGTTCCTAGGAAAAACAGCAACGGGAACCATTGCAACTTTTACACCAGCTGGTGACGAAGCTATAAAAGCAGGATTCATTCTTGGTTTTGGCAAGACAAACATTGTTGTCTCAGCGACCTGCGACCAGGGAAAAACAGCGGAAAAGACCGCAAGCGCGTTTGTCCTTGGACCCTTCGTTCTCGGAGTCAAATAGACTCCTCCTCTTCTTTTTTTTATCTTTCACAGAAGTAGAGAATTATATGAGATGGAGATTTTTTTGTAAAAATTATATACGGACTCCAACCACAAAGAACAGCAGTTTAAATCCTCGAGCTGTTTGAGTAACCGGCTCACTTCCAGGACAGCCGACGGTAACAGTGATTTGCAAACGTCCTATCCCCAGAGGGATGCGATCTGTCAAAACCGTGGTCTGTGATCCTGTCGACAAGGCACTGATGGTTCCTGTGGAACGCAGATCAATCCGTTTGAGGATCCCGCCGGTCACAGAGATACTCCAGTTGACTGATTTTGCGTCTTGATCACCGCTATTTTTTATCACTACGGAAATCTTGTTAATTCTCCCCCGAATGCTCTCAATCGTCAGTTTTGGGGTTCCCTCATTTTTAGAAGGATTATTTGGTTGCGCCGTGCCAGGGTTCGGCGTAAATGATGGGATGTAGCCCTGGAACGTAAGGTACCCTAACCAATATAACCCACCAAGCAGAAGCAGGATAATGATGATGAGGATGGCGGCGATGACTCGTTTTTTCATGTTCGATTAGTATTATTCCTCCAGTATATTAATACGGAATACGCGTATTTAAAGCTGTGGAAGGAGGGTCCCACTCCTGATGTAAAGTAAAAAAAGTGCAGGGGAAGGGATTTGAACTCTAATTTACTAGTATACCCCTCAATTTTTCTCCTGATACGATACCATCATCATTTTCAAGCGGATTATCAACTCAGAGCTACGAAGGTTTACTAGTAAATGTCCCCCATTCTGCTGATCTTAGTATATTTTTACTAGTAGATAGAAAGCCATCTCTCTTTAGTTCATAATAATATATTTGTTACTTTTCGCGAATAAAATAAAAAGAAAATATATAAATACTGGTGAAGGGATTTTAATTCTATATATAACCCATATTTTGGGGGAGGAATAAAAAAACGAGGAAAGGAAAGTTGGCAGTATTTTTAATTATTCATATTGCCCCTTATTTTAGATCTACATCTCCTCTCAAAACAATAAGAAGAAAAAAATGTATCAATAAAAAGGAGGAAATAAAAACATGAAAAACAAAATCGTCGGAATAGTAATATTGATGCTAGTGGCCACAACAGTGGTGTCTGCGACAAACATTAATGTAAAGGAAACGATCCAAATGAAAGCATCTAAGGATGTTTTGTCGTGTAATACTAAAATTATAAACTATCAACCTCAACCTATTATACCAGGTTTAAATTGGGGTGTCGATCAAAAACAAACTTTCAATGATGGAGCTGGTTTTGATCTACAACCACCTTCTGCATGGGCTCAAAGTTTTATCCCAACAAAAGACAAACTTACTGCTGTCTCACTGGCTATGTTTCAATATGGTATTGCTCCAGAAGCAGTTATTACCGTTTCCATTAGAGCAACTTTAAATAGTTCGGATCTTGTAACAATAACAAGAAATACAAGTGTAGACCCCATTGGACATAAGCTCGTATGGATACTGTTTGATTTTGAAGATATTTCTATTACCACGGGCAGTACATATTACATTGTTTGCTCAGCCAATGCCGGTTATGAAAACAATACCTATTGTTGGGGTTTCGCTTCTGTTAATGAT
Source organism: Euryarchaeota archaeon UBA33 (assembly GCA_002506745.1). GTDB lineage: Archaea > Thermoplasmatota > E2 > DHVEG-1 > DHVEG-1 > SM1-50. The sequence goes on along the minus strand of DAYE01000013.1, from coordinate 1,541 downwards.
AAATATATCAAAGGTGAAGCATGGGTAAAAGAAAACGAAACTGCAGATTGGATTGCAGTTAACCAATGGGATCCTACAGATTATCCAAAACCAGATTTCTGTTTTAAGACCTATTTTAGAAAACCCTTAGATATTTCAGTTCCAATAAATAATGAATATCTGATAAACCCCAGATTGCTTACTATACTCGAACGATTTCCCAATATGTTCCCAATACTACAACATCTATTGGGGTAGTAAAAATTCCTAGGAATTATTGTATGTATGTCTTGAAACAATGAGTCTTTGAGAAGGAGGAATAAAAACCTGAAAATGGTAGGGAGGTCGACAGAACTTCTATTTCTTCATATCATTTCCCTTGTATAATTGAAGAACTGCCGATACCCTTCTCAAAACAATCGGAAGCAAAAAAAAGTCCCAAAAGGATAAGGAATAAAAACATGAAAAACAAAATCGTAGGAANNTTTGTTTGTATGCTGTTGATAACGACTTGTGTTGTACCAGTAAGGGGAGAACTCATTTCCTTAAAAAAAAGTAGTAATGACATCAACCCATTGCCTTCAAAAACCACTCATCTTAAATTTATAGTCGCTGGGAAAACGCTTCGGGCTCTTCGCTCCTATTGGCTCCATATCCCACCTAGCTATAATGGATCAAAAGCAATCCCCTTGGTTATCGTGCTCCACGGTACACAATCATATTACTCGAGCAATCCCTTCTTGTTTTTCCGCTCATGTGCTATGGAAACTTATACTGAATTTAGCAATAAATCAGATGAGGCGGGGTTTATTGTTGTCTATCCCTATGCAAAATTATTGCTCTACGACCCCCTATGTACACCAATATTTGGAGATAGACAAATATATGATTTTAATTTTGGGTGGTTGCCATCATTGGGATGGAAATTTATCGATGATATTGGTTTTATTCGTGATCTTATCGATAAAATGGAGCAGAAATATACTATCAACTCAAGTAGAATTTATATCACTGGATTGTCTGCTGGAGCATTTATGTCGTACTCAATTGGAGCATATTTGTCCGATGAAGTTGCTGCGATAGCACCAGTTGCTGGAACGATTGGTGGAAGAACAAATAAAAGTGAACCATACTCTTACATACCAAACCCGGAAAATCCTATCTCCGTTATCGCATTTCATGGGACGGCAGATTTGAATGTCCCATATGATGGATCAAAATTTTTTGTATCGGTTAATACTTCGATATCTTTTTGGGTAGAGCATAATGGGTGTAACCCTACACCAGAAATCAATACGAGTGCAAGTGGAAAGATAATTCGAAGCACCTATACGAATGGGGATAACGGAACAGAAGTTGTATTATACACAATAAAAGGAGGACCGCATTATTGGCCTGGCAATAAATTTTATGATCCCATTGACGAAATTTCAGCAACAGATCTTATTTGGGAGTTCTTTGCGGCTCATCCAAAAAAATAATCAGCTTCTCACTAACCATCTTTTTCCTTTTTTAATTCTTTATTCCCTTTGTTACAGATTTACTAGTAAACAGGAGTTCAA
>DAYE01000080.1 GCA_002506745.1 Euryarchaeota archaeon UBA33 | reverse complement strand
ACTTCTTTTCAGACCAAATTATCGGTCGGGATTGACCCTTATGTAATCCTATTTTGTTCCTTCCTAGGAATTTTTGGATTTACCTATGGTTTTCGTAAAGATTATATATCTCCATTGCATACTAATTGTTAACAATTGACCCGGGAGGTAGGGTATGTCAGAAAAACAACGAGATAAAAATTCTATAACAAATGTCGCAGAAAAAGAACTTGACCTTCTCATCAGACACGTCAATGTCTTAAAAACCGTTCGCGAACACGGNNGCCATCATCACCGATAAAATACATGAGACACTGGGGACCATTGAATCTACCCTCGACGACATGATAACCACGATGTCTGATTTGAAAAAGAAATTGAAATAAAAGAGATATTTTCAACGAAAATCGTAGACATTGAAGCGCTCCAAAATTTTTAAATAGGATAAGTAAATAGTCCTACTCAACCGAATCGAGGTGCTAGAAAAATGAAACACAACAAATTATGGCTCGTAACGATGATAGTATGCAGCCTCTTCCTCATCGCTACATTTTCTGTCCAGGCTGCAGATGTGACCATTACAGATATCATTGATGATGTAAGTTCTATTGATTATGCTACATCAGGAACTACGGTAGTTACCTCCCATAAAGATATTGATGTCAAGAATCTTGATATTATCAAAGCAACCTATACCCAGCAAGCAACACAAGCAACAGTAACGCTACAGGTACGAGGCTCTATCGAGGATAGAGGAAAAATGATCGACCAAAATTCTATGGATTTTGATGCTCTTAATTTTGTAGAATATGATTTCCAAGTAACCACTTCAGAGCAAGACTATACCATTAATTACGCCAACCAGACAGGGCAAGTCAGCAATGGCGTTGATACAAGGAATCTAACCTCCGCTGATTTCACCGTTATCGGTGACACCCTTACAATTATCTACACCTTGACGAGCCCAACAGAGGTATATGAAAATCTCAGCGTCACATCCATGTTCGTGAAAATGAATTTATCTGGAAGCGAGCCAGACCTCACCGACTTCGTCTATCTGTCAGATATCGCACCAAATCCTACACTTGAGATAATGGAAGCGTACGCACAGAACGTTGGCTCTATCGGAGAAAACATTCAATTTAACGGCAGTATCATTCCTCTCACCGGACAACCTCCCTATCAATATCATTGGAACTTCGGAGATCAAAAGACATCAACAGAATTGAACCCCACCCATGCCTATACAAAAGAAGGCGAGTACACCTTTACCTTTACCGTGACTGATCAAGCAGGTGATACCGCAAGTCAGACCGGTAATATCACAATCTCCTCCGAGGGTGGCGGCTCGAACGGTTCGGGTCTTTCAAACCAAATGATCCTGTTCCTAGCGATATTAGCTATCGTTATTGTGGTAGGTATCGTCATCATCATCTGGATCATCCGACGACGATAAACCCCCCCACAACCTTTTTTTTCTTTTTTTTCTTGAGTTATCTTTTTATGGTCTGAGGAGATGACTTTCATACCGAGGGGTAAGCCCATGAAAGATGGCGAAAGCAAATACGCATATAAGAAGAAATCTGCCTGGGAACTGTTTTCTAAACCACAAATCACCACTGCCTTTACGTTCGCGGAAGGCTACAAGACGTTCCTCAACGAAGCAAAAACAGAACGAGAAGCAATCCATGTGATTGCGGAAGCAGCGAAAAAACAGAAGAAAAAAATCGTTGTCAACCGAGAAAAATCAGCAGCAATCGTCATCAAAGGGAAAAAACCTGTTCGCGATGGACTACGCATCGTGATTTCCCATATCGATTCTCCGAGACTTGATCTCAAACAAGTACCCCTTTATCAGGACTCAGAGAGCCATCTTGCCCTGTTCGAAACACATTACTACGGAGGAATTAAGAAATTCCAATGGGTCGTCATCCCGCTCGCTTTACATGGAGTGATTGTGAAAAAAGACGGTAAAAAAATCACATTCGCCTTAGGAGAGGATGACCGTGACCCGGTCTTTTCAGTACCAGATTTACTGCCACATCTGTCCCATGATATCCAGGATAATAAGAAACTCGATGAAGCAATCAAAGCAGAAAGTTTAGATGTCGTGATCGGAAGTCTCCCTGCAAAAGGTGATTTCAAAGAAAAAATCAAAGCAGCTATCCTTGAAAAACTCCATGCTGATTATGATATCACAGAACAAGATTTTATCTCCGCGGAACTCGAGGCAGTCCCAGCCTTCAAGGCTCGTGACATGGGATTTGATCGGTCATTGATAGGTGCGTATGGACAAGATGATCGTATCTGTGCCTATGCCGCATTACAGGCGATCCTGGATATAAAAAATCCGGAACATACGGTGTTGTCCCTCTTCGTCGATAAAGAAGAGATAGGCAGCGAAGGGAACGCCTCTGCGCAAGCGACTTCTTTTCTGCGGTCTCTGATCAGGGAACAGGACGCAAATGTCGATATCGATAGTGTCCTGCTCAAATCAAAGATGATTTCTGCGGATGTCTCCTCAGCGGTCACCCCGAATTACACAGATGCCTTTGAACTGAAAAACGCATCATCGTTGGGGAACGGCATTGTGATGTCCAAATTTACCGGCCATGGCGGGAAATACTCAGCCAACGATGCCTCAGCAGAATATATTGCGGAGATCAGGGCATTGCTCGACAGGGCGAAGGTCCCATGGCAGACCGGGGAACTTGGAAAGGTCGACAAAGGTGGCGGAGGGACGGTTGCAAAATATTTCTCACGATTGGGCATGGAAGTCGTTGATCTTGGTGCCCCTGTGCTTTCTATGCATTCACCCTACGAGGTCGCCAGCAAGGCTGATCTCTACTCATCATATCTCGCGTACCTTGCGTTCCTAAAAAGCTAACTGGACTGCTTGGTTAGAACAATCGATGTCGTCCATTCCTCGGAGAAACATCTTCCTGGCAATACTCTGGTGTACACAGTTTATTTGTTTTTTGGGCGATAGGAAATCCAGCCAGATGCATCATCGGTATGGTAGCTTTTTTCCCGTGTTTCCATCGCGCGTAAAACCAGTGGGAAAAGAAGAATATCGGGTTGAGCATCCATTTCATGTCCGGTCTCCAGAAATCAATGTTGTATTTCCAGCATCGGGCGATGACCTCCCATTGGAGCTCTGATAGGTTTTTCAGATTGGTCCGACGGTTATTTCCTAGCATTGCTTCTTTTAACGGGATGAACAGCACAGGGGTGTAAAACATTTTCGCGTTATGATTCTTCAAATCATCAATAAGATCAAGTGTCGCACGAACGTCATCATCAGTTTCATCAGGTTGTCCGGTCATGATGGTGCACAAGGGCCACCAGTCGTAATCATTCATGATGCCAACACCCTGTACGACAAGCTCAGGCCAGTTATCGACACTATACGGGAGTGCTTTTCCTTTCATGTATTTCTTCATCAGACGAACGCTCCCTGTTTCAATCCCGACTTCCACCGAGACAAAACGCTTTGGATAGGATTTATGCAACTCTGGATTCCATCGTGTTTTTTCAAGGAGAATCGGTGATAGTTCCTCTAAAAGTTTCTGATCGTAGATAACTGGGGCTAGGGACGCATGAGAAAGCAGGATGTAGTCAACACCAGGGTAGGAGGCGATGGTCTTATACAATTTGACGATTTCTTCTCGATTCGGGATGAAACCAGGTTTAGATTTGTACAAGAAAATATCTTCAGTGACCGTAAAAATAGTCGATGATCCGCCATCAACATTGGTTTTTACTTCTTTCATGATATAATTGAGGGGAAACGAGTATTTTGTACGATTGGTTGGGCTACAGAATTGACAGCCTCGTCCGCATCCACGAGTGATTTCTACCATTCCGTAACATGCTGCGTGTGTGATAGGCGGGATTTTTTTCGTGTTTGGTTTGCTTGCAACAAAATAAGGCGACACGGCCTCATCGTTTATCATTTTTTTAAACACACTGATGAGGTCTTCCTCTCCTTCTCCTTGGAACAAGACGTCGATNNCCCCATTTTTTTTGTATTCCTGCTTCGTTGATTTGCCAGGAACCTGCGCCACCAACAATGATTTTTGGTTTGTACTGTTGGATCGCAGGGTGGGTGATGAGTTTTTCGAATTCAGCTGCATTCAGCGCCTCCCCACCAAACCCGATCAGCGAGTTGTAGGTGGTTGACACATAGGCTAGTCCCATAGGGTCCATGGAGGAGATGCCGACGATCTTTGTGTCCTTCCCGATAAATCTGTGTAACTGGTCGTAATGCGCAACAACGACGTTCTCTTGACCGAACTCCTTTGTAAGCAATGATTCTACTTTTCGGAGACCATAGATTGTTCGCTGTGCCGTTCCATTATTGTTGCTCGGCAGGTTCTCCAGTTGATCTCGTAAGAGGAGACCAGACAGTTTTTTTGGAAACGTACAAATGAACGCTGCGAAGGGATTGTCGTCGTACTCGTTTGCCTCTGCACGTGATGCAGTAAGGACAATCGGGTAACCGTCCTGATGGTTATCCATCGATGGTTGCCTCCCTTTTGTCTTTTCTCAGTAGGATTGTTTTGAAGACCGGGTCCTTCATAGTGTCTTGTAACTTTAACAAGAATTCTTTCCAGGAGAGTGCATTGCGGGACCACCGGATCATCTCTTTTTTATGAAGTGAGAGTATCTTTAGGAAACTTTGCCAGTTGTACCCCTCCGCCTTTAATGGTGTAGACCATCCTGCGTCGTTCCAGAGATAGGTTGGTAGTTGGTTGCCGAACCACAGGCTCAGGGAATCGATGTCCCATGCTTTTCCTTTGTGTTCCTCTGATTGTTTCTTTAATAAGAGTGGTTCAGGTGGTATGGCTAACTTCATCGAGCATCCCCCATATACATGGTAGATGGCCTATGGTAATGCCCGTTGGTTTTTATAATTTTAGGAAAAAATGAACGACTTTTTTTTCTCTCATATAACAAATATTTATATATGCGGAGCTTCTATATAGCAGAATAAGAAAAGACTATCCTTAGGGGGATACATCTATGAAGAAGAATTCTATTAAAATTGTATGTACGTTTGTTATTCTCGCTTCGTTGGCTATACCGACGTCTGCGATGATACAACCAAAAAAGCATGTTTCATTAAGTATGCCGCTGATGGAAGACTTTGACCCACTGGTCGACAATATTACCGTCACAGTGACCATTAAGGAAATCCGTGCCTTGAAAACAATTGATTTATTATCCGACCCTGATTTTTATGTAAAAGTGCGGATTAACGATAAGGAATTTATCAGTGACGTTTGGGAAAATATGAAATACGTCGAGAACCCAGATTTTTCCGTTTCCTCTGAAGTCCCAAAAGATAACGAGTTCGTCAACATCAGTATCGCTCTCTGGGATAAGAACAATAAAATTGACCGCCTCTGTGATATCAGCCCAGACGAGGGGAATTTAACCCAGGCGCGAACCGCAGAATTGACGTATAGTATCGCAACCGGTATTTGGTGGGGTGATGATTACCTTGGTGACCCCAGCGGGTTAGGACGATTAAATGGGTGCGATGACAATAGCATTTATCAACAAGATCGGGACTGTGAACTCTTGTTTACTATTACACAAAATGATTTTGATGGAGACGGTATTCCCTACTGGCTTGAAACGAACATATACAACACCAGTCCGTTGATTGACAACCGCGGTGAAGATGCGGACCAAGATGGCATTCCTATCGAATGGGAATATACATTTGGATTAACCTATTTCGAATGGGGCCATGATGCAGGGTATTATATGATCTATGATCCGTTCACCTGGGAGAATCATACCGGTATCGACGACGATAACGATGGATTGAACAACATCGAAGAATACAAAACATGGCAATGGGGCTCAGATCCATTCCGACAGGATATCTTCCTTGAAATTGATCAGATGCAAAAACAGCCGGGGAATAACGAGACAACCGTCCCCCTTGAATCCTATGAGCTCATACGAGATTCGCATGCAAAACACAATGTCGTCTGGCATATCGACGATGGCCGCCTTGGCGGAGGCGAAATCGTCCCCTATAAAGCAGACCTTCAAGAGAACGATTATACTCAATTTTACTGGAAATACTTCATGCATCAAGACGCAAATAACTGGCGGAGAGGTATCTTTCACTGGGGGTTCATCGGATATAATGCCACCCAGATTACGGGTTTTACGTTCCCCTCAAGAATTGGTCAATTGACTGCCATAGATTGTTTCTATCTCCCAGCATTGTTTTTGAATTCACAGGTAAAGATCATTCCTCTTATTTCAAGTCTGGTCAGAAATACCTTCAACAGCGAGAAACAACGAGCGTTGATTTACGCTGGTGTGATCATGCATGAGACTGGTCATTCCCTTGGGCTCGACTGCCCGGGGTCTGATTGCCATGATGGCTTGTGGCCTTGGCAGGCCAATTACTGGCGATATGGACATTACAAAAGCGTTATGAATTATCGATACGTGTACAGCGATCTTGTCGATTATTCTGATGGATCTCGTGGGAAAAACGATTGGAATGATTGGGCAACCATGGATCTGACTAACATCAACCCAAGACCCCATTGGTAAACGACACCTTCAGAAAACCATTGAAAGAAATACAGAGAGCATCTCTGCTTTCTTTTTTTTCTTTACAGGATATATTTCACCGGTAATTTCTGAACAAAAAATTGATATTTCCCGCGGATGGTTCGAGGAATAGAATCCATGTATTCAAGGGATAATGAAAACTCATCACCTAGTCGTGTGCGGATATTTTCCTTGATTTGATGAACGTCACTATCGGAGAATCCTTCTTTTTTTACGATATGCAGGGTCAGCTCTCCTTCGAGATCCTGGTAGAGTTGGTATTCTTTCATATGTGCAGATGATCTTGAAATAAGTTGCAGCACTCCCATCAGCGGCACAAGTCGATTGGTCTTTGAGACCATGAAATCCTGGATTCTCCCCTCGACTGACTTGAGGAGTGGAACCTGTCTTCCGCATTCGCACTGCTGTGTCGTGTAGACAGCGATATCCCCTGTTTTATATCGTATGAACGGGAAAATCCCGGTGTGAAACCCGGTGGCGACGATCTCTCCGATGTCACCTTCTCTTGTCACTGGTCGTCCGTCCCTGTCGATAAGCTCGACATACCCGTAGTCTGGGAAGATATGATACGTGTTGGCTTTTTCGCAGGTCCCAGCCAGGACGCATTGTTCCCGGTGTCCATATTGGCTATGAACCCTGCAATGGAAAAACGATTCGAGGAATTCTCGTTGCCAATCATAGATGGTTTCCCCGAAAGAGTAAATCGCCTTCAACCCGTTGACTTCCATTGAGTGTTGTTTCATATATGTCGCCAGCATCGTCATCGCAGATGGATATCCTATGAAATACCCTGGATGCAGTTGTATGATTTTTTTTATGTAGATGGGAAGGTTCTGCTCTGTCATTTGATACGAGGAAAGCACCAGGGTCCGTGATAACGGGCGGAACTCCCAGGGTTTTTCCCTTCCGATGATCTGAACCGAGTTATCCATGACGTCGCAGCCACCGCGGTTGAGCAGTATTGTAAGGTACGCGAGGTGTTTTGCGAACCAAGCTCCTTTTTCAATGGAGAATCTGAGCGAAAAACCAGTCGATCCACCCGTGTTTGTTTCTTCAAAAACTGACGGTGGATAATTGGTCGCCTTGAACTCGTTTGTATGTTCTTGAACTGTTTCTTTTCCAAGGAGCGGTAGGTGTTGAAAGTCATCAAACGATTTGATGTCGCCGGGTGTCATCCCCTGTGTTTTGAAGAGTTTTTTGTAGTATGGGACGTGTTCGTACGCATGATGGAGGAGTGCGGTAGTCTGTTCCCATTGGTACGTTTGTATTTGATCAGAAGACCAGCCTTCTACCTGTTTTGCGAACTCATAGGCCTTTTTATAGCTTGAATGGTAGAAAAATGTGGTCAGTGCGATCCCACGTCCTGTGTCTTCATCGAAGAGGTATCGCCAGAGTTTGTGCATAGCTCCTCAGGTTGTATTGTGGTGGAGGAGTCGCTATCTGCTAGATAACAGTTTCTGTATCTCGGAGAAACAATGGGTATGATTTCCTGCTGTTATCTGGAGTGGCTCAGGAGGGAAACCTTAACAGAATATTTATATACTTTTATATTAACTATATAATATTAATAATACATATCATACACATACGATTAAAGAAGGATGCACACAAAAAAAACAATTGAGGAGATATATGAAGAAAATCATCGCACTTTCCGTCATAGTCATTTTCGTCACCTGCGGATGGAATGCAGCTGCAATAGACCCTGAAGAATCCCTGGAAAACACCATGATCCTAAAAACCAATACCCTGTCGCTTCCCTGCTCTACCCAACCAGTGATCCTTGAACGAGCAGAAGCAGTCGTCATAGAACTAAAGGAAATGACCTCACAACTCATGGAACCAAACAAGCCGGTCCTGCCGATCATTGTAAAAACCTTCCCGATTCCTTATGGGTCAAAGGACATACAAGTCACCTGTGTACCAACTGATATCAACACCATGATCCTCACAAAGAAAATCATGGCAGCCTGTATCACCCCGCTCTCAAAAATAAATGCCAGACAAACAAATGTCAGAGACGAAGCCGTCTACAACAGTACTGTTTTCTATCCACAGAGCTGGTATCGCTCCACGATCAGCGCAGGAGTCGACACGAATGGAGACAGAATCCTTATTGTAAAAATCGTCTGCTATCCAGTTCGGTATTCCCCGGTAAATAACCAAATTGAGTATACAACCTTATTTGACATCGGATTGACCTACGCTGAGCCAGTCGCAACAGCACAGACCAATGAAACCTATGACCTTGTCATCATCGCCCCAGCAGCCTTTAAAGAAAAACTCCAACCGCTCATCGATTTTAAGAACTCAAAAGGACTGAAGACGACCTTCAAAGCAGTTGAAGATATCCTGGACCAATACACGGGGGCAGACCCGCCAGAACAAGTAAAATATTTCATCAAAGATGCATACGACTCCTGGGGAATCCACTATGTGCTCCTCGTCGGAGGTTTGAAATCCCATTTCTATGCAAACGATAAAGATACACCTTCCGCAGGTTGGAAGGCATGGTGGGTGCCGGTCAGATACGTCAACATCCCACAGGACGAGGACGAAGGGTGCCTCTCTGACCTCTATTACGGATGTCTGTATAATTCAACCGGCGGTTTTGACAGCTGGGACTCCAATGGAGACGGGATCTACGCGGCTTGGAACGCGCCAGGTGCCGAAAAAGACACCTTTGACCTGTACCCCGAGGTACACGTCGGGCGATTACCGGTGTCAAACAAAAGAGAAGTAGCCAACATGGTGAAGAAGATCATCACCTATGAAAGCACCAGCCCAGATGAGAAACCATGGTACAAGAACTTTATCGGCATCGGTGGGAAAACCTTCGGGTATTATCAAGGGCAGCCTGACGGGGAATACCTCTGTAACCTCACCTACAACTACGCAAAACAAGCAATACCTGATCTGACACTGATACCAGTCTATACGACAAACAAGAACACCAGCGGCTTTGTGCCCATTACAAAAGACATCCAAAAAGCGATATCACAAGGAGCAGGGTACGTCGATTTCGAAGGACATGGAAGCCCCCTGGCGTGGGATACGATTTGGTTTGATGGCACCTATCCAAAAGATTGGTGCGGTGGAATCAACCTTTATAACTTCCTGAAACTATCGAATGGCGAAAAACTCCCCATCGTCGTTGTCGGAGGATGCCATAACGGACTCTACAACGTCTCACTTCTGAAGACAATGCGTGATAAAACCGGTTCGCAGTACTTCACCTATGGGGTTCCTCTCCCTGCCTGTTTTAGTTGGGGCCTAGTGGTAAAATACCCCGGGGGCGCCATCGCGTCAACCGGTTGCACCGGCTTTGGCATGGGATACCAGGGAAACCCGGTCAGCCTCAGCGCAGAACTCGAGGCGAACTTCTTCTATCAAATAGGGAACGGTTCTACGAACCTTGGACAGGCGTACAGCGGCGCGATTCAGAAGTTCCTCGATGAAGAGGAAATCAACCAGGTCGAGGCATTCGTCATAACAAACTGGGCACTCTTCGGAGATCCAAGTCTACGACTCGGCGGATACCCTTAACCAATATTTTTCAAAAATCAAAAACCATTGATTCAAAGATTGATGTTCCTCGGTTATTGTTGTAAAAGCAAAAAACAGAGTGCAACCGATTTCGCATTTTGTAAAGCCTCTCGAGGGTGCATCCCATTTCGAACGTTCTCAAAATATGTTTCAACGAATATTTTTTTTACAGACTGGAATTTCTTTTTATTACCGTTTTTTTCCAAAAAACTAGCAAACTCTCGTAGCCACTCTGGATCTTGCTGTAGTTGATTTTCGGAAGAACACCTCACCCGCATCTTAGTTATACTCTATCAGTACGACTATTTTTAATTGGTGGAGTACTTTATCAAACTGACAAAATAACATCTTACGGACTCTATTCCATCAATCTCACATCTTAGCACCCCTGTTAAATAAAAGAGAAAAAAATAATACTCCATTATAGTCTGATTTTANNTGTATCATTCCTGTGATTGCACATAATACTGAGAAACCACTACCAGCATCAAGGGGGAATTGGTTGTATGTCGGTGGCAGTGGACCTGGGAATTACACTCGGATTCAGGATGCGATTGATAATGCGAGTGATGAAGATACCGTTTATGTGTACAACGGAACGTATTATGAAGTCAATATCAGCATCAGAAAATCGATTTTTTTACTTGGGGAAGACAAATATTCGACAATTATTGATGCGAATCAAAGTGGAAATTGCATCGACATTTTTTCTGACAATGTCACGGTTCGAGGATTTACGGTTCGCAATGCTGATTGGCCATACGGGGAGGGTATAGCAATATATTCTCATCATACAACAATCTGCGATAATATTATTACCAACAATGACGCGACGGGTATCGATATTTACAGTATATCAGTTTCGAACAATAATAATATCAGTTACAATATTATTTCAAATAATGGCGTGGGTATCTCTGTAGACTTCTCAAATCAAATCATTATTGGAAATAAAATAACGAATAACCTTATAGGTATTACCCTCTGGTACGTAAGTTCTATTGTAATTAAGCATAATGATATTTCAAGGAACAATGGATATGGAATTCAATTCTATTGGGTGACAAATAGTTCTATTATACAAAATAACTTTTTCAATAACAAAGGAAACGCTGTCTTCACCAGGTCAATACTTGGGGAACTAAAAGTCAAATTAAATGACTCCTATTATACCCCCTGGAAAAAAAATATCTGGGATGGTAACTATTGGGGTAGACCAAGGATTTTACCTAAACCAATCTTCGGGAGTATCAGAATAACAGCAATGCAATTTTCGATTTATAACGGGATTAACGATATCCCTATTCCAATCGATTGCGTGAATTTCGATTGGCATCC
>DAYE01000085.1 GCA_002506745.1 Euryarchaeota archaeon UBA33 | reverse complement strand
TAGTAATCCGTCTTCGAAGAATTTATTTTTCATGCGTGCAACCGTATGTCGTGAGAGGTCGACCTGGTCTCCGATTTGTTGTGTGGTCGCGGTTGGATGTTCGACGATTGCACTGTACACTTTTTTTTCTTTNNGAAGTCGAAGAACCGGTGGATGTGGCTGGTTTCGAAGGGGAAGATGACCTCATGGGGGTATTCTTTTTCTAGCAGACCGAGTTTTCCGAAGGTTTCTGTGCGTATCTCGTTGATTCGTCCGATGTTGGTGTAGTTCTGTGATAGGCTGATGGAGAATCCTTTTTCTTCTTCTCCGACTGAAAAGAAGATTTCGTCGAAGACTTCGATGGTTCGTTTGGTGGTCTCCATGCGTTGTTTGAGCGGGATGACGGGATTGAATTGCATGTAGATGATAGCGAGTAGTTCACAGCCGAGTCTGTTGGGGAGTGGGAAGATGAGAGATCGGAAGTATCCTTCTGCTGCGAGTCGTCGTTTGATGGAGGTGAGTGTTGAGAGCTTCACCTGGAGATGTTTTGATAGTTCGCTGTCGGTGATGTGTGGATGGGCGCAGATTCCGCTGAAGACTTTTTTTTCGTTCTTGGTGAGGATGTGTTGGTTCACAGACCTGGAATGGAAAACACCCATAAATAATTATCTCATATTACCCAAAATAATCTCATATTTTAGTAGAATGCTCAATTATTCTGATATATTGGACTAAAACACAATATCGTCATCTTTCAATTGTTTATGTGAGGAAATGAGGACAAAAAGTTTATTAAATCAATTCCTATTTCCGCACCGATACACAGTACAAGAGGTTTGATTATGGGAAAAACAATCACAGAAAAAATACTTACCACCCACATCATCGAAGGAAAACCAGAAAAAGGAAAAGAAGTCGGTATCCATATAGACCAAACACTCACCCAAGACGCCACAGGAACCATGGCATACCTCCAATTCGAGGCGATGAACGTCCCCAAAGTAAAAACAGAACTCTCCGTAAGCTACGTCGACCACAACACCGTACAAATCGGATTTGAAAACGCAGACGACCACCGATACCTCCAGAGCGTCGCAGCAAAATACGGTATCGTCTACTCACGGGCAGGCAACGGCATCTGCCATCAGGTCCATCTTGAACGGTTCGGAAAACCAGGCAAAACACTGCTAGGATCAGACTCGCACACCCCGACAGGCGGCGGCATCGGCATGATCGCGATCGGCGCCGGAGGACTCGACGTTGCTGTCGCCATGGCCGGAGGACCTTTCTACCTGACCTATCCAAAAATCATCAAGATAAATCTTACTGGAAAACTCAGACCCTGGGTCGCAGCAAAAGATGTCATCCTCAAAGTCCTTGAGATATTCTCAACCAAAGGGAACGTCGGATGCGTCTTTGAATACGGTGGCGAAGGCGTCAAAACTCTCTCCGTCCCAGACCGTGCGACCATCACGAACATGGGTGCAGAATGCGGCGTCACAACATCAGTTTTCCCAAGCGATGACATCACCAGACAATTCCTCAAAGCCCAAGGCAGAGAAAAAGACTGGGTAGCTCTTCTCCCAGATGATGATGCAGTCTACGACCGCATCGTCGACATCAACCTCAGTGAACTTCAGCCACTCGCGGCAACACCGCACAGCCCTGGCAACGTCAAAAAAATCAGGGACATCGAAGGACTCCCCGTCGATCAGGTATGCATCGGAAGCTGCACGAACTCCTCTTATACCGATATGATGACGGTTGCAAACATCCTCAAAGACAAAAAAGTACATCCCAACGTCAGTTTCGTCGTCGCCCCCGGGTCAAAACAAGTCCTGGAGAATATCACCCACGACGGGGGCTTAGCTCATCTTCTTAGTGCTGGTGCTCGAATCGCTGAATCCGCCTGCGGGTTCTGCATCGGTAACAGCCAGTCACCAAAATCCGGTGCGGTGTCCCTGCGGACAAGCAACCGCAACTTCCTTGGCAGATCAGGCACCAAAGACGCACAAGTCTACCTCGTTAGCCCTGAGACCGCAGCCGCTGCAGTCATCACCGGGAAAATCACCGACCCACGTGATTTAGAAAACATCGGTATTATCTACCCGAAGATGACCATGCCAAAGAAATTCTACATCGACGATGGCATGTTCATTCTCCCACCTAAGGACTCCTCAAAAATAAAAATCGAACGCGGACCGAACATCGGGGAACCCCCGAAGAACACCCCAATGCCTGAGAACATCACCGCAGAGGTCACCATCAAAGTCGGCGATGAGATCACTACTGATCACATCATCCCAGCAGGGGCGAAAATGAAATACCGCTCAAACGTCCCGAAATACTCCGAATTCCTCTTCGAAGTCGTCGACCCAAAATTCTACGAACGTGCGAAAAAAATAAAGGAATCTGGTTTGCATAATGTTATCGTCGCTGGCGTCAGCTACGGCCAGGGATCCTCACGTGAACATGCAGCGCTCTGCCCGATGTACATGGGAGTGAAAGTAGTGATCGCAAAAAGCATGGAGCGGATCCATAAAGCAAACCTGATCAACTTCGGAATCATTCCCTTAACCTTCGTCAACAAGGACGATTACACAACAATCGACCAAGGAGATCATCTTGAGATACCAGGGGTACGCACACTCCTTTCCGGTACAGGGACCACGATGAATGTCAAGAATAAAACAAAAGGAAAGGAATTCACTGCGACCTTTGATCTCTCAGAACGTGACAAGCACATCATCCTAGCGGGAGGATCATTAAATTACATAAAATAAGAAAGGAGGACTCAAACACATGAAAAAAACAAAAGAAGTATCAGACAAAATCAAGGTGAAAAACACCATCGTGGAGATCGATGGAGACGAAATGACCAGAGTCATGTGGGCAATGGTCAAAGAAAAACTTCTCTTCCCGTTTCTTGACATGGACCTTGAGTATTATGATCTCGGGTTGAAAAAACGTGATGAGACCGATGATAAAATTACGATTGATGCTGCAAACGCGATCAAGAAACATGGTGTCGGAGTGAAATGTGCAACGATCACACCGAACAAGGATCGCATCAAAGAATACAATCTCAAAAAAGAATGGCCTAGCCCCAATGGGACAATCCGGGCTGCCCTTGATGGAACCGTATTCCGGAGTCCCATCCTCGTACAGAATGTGCCCCCGAGCGTACGGAATTGGACCAAACCAATCCATATCGGCAGACACGCATATGGTGATGTCTATAAAAACCAGGAGATCCGTGTCCCCGGGCCAGGAAAAGGAGAACTGAGGTTTGTCCCAGCTGACGGGAGCCAACCCATTACGCTTACCATCCATGAATTCAAAGGACCAGGTATCCTCCAAGGGATCCACAATACTGATAAATCAATCAGCAGCTTTGCAAAGGCGTGCTTTACCTATGCATTTAATCTGAAAGTACCGCTCTGGTTTGCCACGAAAGACACCATCTCGAAAACCTATGATGCTCGCTTTCGTCAAATTTTCCAAGAGGAATTTGAGAAAAACTGGAAGAAAAAATACGAAGACGCAGGCATCGATTACTTCTTCACGTTGATCGATGATGCGGTCGCCCGTATCATGAAATCAGAAGGCGGTATACTGTGGGCATGCAAAAACTACGATGGCGATGTATTGTCAGATATGCTCGGGTCAGCGTACGGCAGTCTTGCAATGATGACCTCGGTGCTTGTTTCACCGGAAGGCTTCTTCGAATACGAAGCAGCCCATGGCACCGTGCAGAAGCATTACTACAAATATCTGAAAGGAGAAAAGACCTCTTCAAATCCGATGGCACTTATTTTTGCCTGGACCGGTGCTCTGAAGAAACGAGGGGAACTTGACAAAACACCAGAGATTGTCGAATTCGCCAATAAACTCGAAAAAGCATCCCTGGAGACGATTGAGGGGGGCATCATGACCGGGGATCTCCTCAGAGTCGCAACACCAAGCCTGAAAAACAGGCAAGTCTATACTGAGGAGTTCATTGACGCTATCGCGGATCACCTGAAGAAAAAAATGTAATGAATGGAGGATGAAGTATGGCACAGAAAGCTATCCGGGAAGCAGACGGCAAACGAATGATAGCCCGTTTGTTGAAGGAATACACCAATGGAAAATACACGATCGATGATACGTTTGTAACGGTTGGGCCTGATACCGATTTAAAGAAACTACCGACAACCTACAAATGGCTGGCGAAAGAAAAACTCGTCGTCAAACCAGATCAACTCATTAAACGACGAGGAAAAAGCAAGCTGTTGTTACTCAACGCGAACTGGAAAGACGTAGAAAAATGGATAAAAGAACGGATGAGCAAACCAGTAACAGTTGGAACCGTGACCGGGATCCTTGATCATTTCATCGTCGAACCCTTCATCCCACATGACGAGAACGATGAATACTACCTTGCGATCCTCTCACAACGAGAAGGCGACCAAATCCTCTTCCACCATCAGGGCGGAATTAATGTCGGGGACATTGATGCAAAAGCAGTCCGCATGACTATCCCGATCGGAACCTACCCGACCGCTGCCAACATTGAAAAGCAACTGCTCAACAACATCCCGAAAGAACGAAAAGGACTCATAGCTGGCTTCATCGAGGGGATGTTCAAATACTACGCGGATCTCAACTACACATACCTGGAGATCAACCCGTTCGTGGTAACCGGAAATCGTATCGTACCCTTGGATCTTGCCGCGAAACTCGACGACACCGCTGAGTTTATCAGCGGGAACAAATGGGGAGGCATCTCATTTCCCTCGCCATTCGGACGGATGCTTACCAAAGAAGAAGCATACATTGCGGAGCTGGACTCCAAAACAGGTGCATCCTTGAAACTCACCGTGCTCAACTCAGAAGGAAGAGTCTGGACCATGGTAGCTGGCGGTGGCGCCTCTGTTATTTACGCAGATACGATCACCGATCTAGGGTTCATGAGCGAGATGGCAAACTACGGGGAATACTCTGGTGACCCCAACGAGGAGTTCACCTACCTGTATGCAAAAACAATCCTGGATCTCATGACCCGGAAGAAGAACCCGAAAGGAAAATTCCTGTTGATTGGAGGCGGGATTGCGAACTTCACTGATGTCGCAAACACTTTCAAAGGTATTGTTCGTGCATTAAAAGAATATAAAGAAAAACTCAAAGAAAACAAAGTGAAGATCTACGTCCGCCGAGGTGGACCGAACTACAAGGAAGGACTGCGGGTCATGCGGGAGCTTGGCGAGCAACTTGGTGTCCCGATTGAAGTGTATGGACCAGAGACGCATATGACCAAAATCGTCAGCATGGCACTCAAAGGAGGCAAATAACCATGGTAGGCAAGAAAGACTATGTTTTATTTGATAAAGACACCCAAGCGTTCATCTATAACATGCAGACAAATGCGGTACAGCGGATGCTGGATTTCGATTACGTCACAGGACGAAAAACCCCTTCGGTTGCTGCCATTGTAAATCCAACAGGCAACGACAGCTTCCAGAAATTTTTCTTCGGACCAAAGGAAATCCTCGTCTCCGTCTACAAATCATTGAAGAACGCGGCGAACAGACATAAGAATGTTGATGTGATGATTAACTTCGCGTCGTTCCGATCTGCTGCTGCATCAACTGAGGAGGCTTTTGCGATTCCTCAGATAAGAACTGTTGTGATTATCGCTGAAGGAGTCCCAGAACGTCGGATGCGCGAGTTGATTGTAAAAGCAAAACAACTCAATAAAGTCATCATCGGACCTGCGACCGTCGGTGGTATCGTCCCAGGAGCCTTTAAAATCGGTAACACTGGTGGGACCATTGAGAACATCATGGACTCGAAACTTCATCGGCCAGGTTCCGTTGGTTTCGTATCAAAATCCGGTGGGCTGAGCAACGAGGCGTATAACATCGTTTCTCAGAATACCGATGGCCTGTACGAAGGTATCGCCATCGGTGGTGACCGGTACCCTGGGACCACCTTACTTGACCATCTGCTACGCTATGAAAAAAACCCTGATATTAAGATGCTGGTGTGTCTTGGTGAAGTCGGTGGATCCGATGAGTACACGATCGTGGATGCACTGAAGAAAAAGCTGATAACCAAACCCCTTGTCATGTGGGTGACAGGCACCTGCTCGAAGGCGTTTAAAACCGAGGTGCAGTTCGGCCATGCTGGAGCAAAGGCAGGATCAGAGTCGGAGACCGCGGATGCAAAGAACGCGGCGCTGAAAGCAGCTGGCGCAGTTGTACCCAACTCGTTTGATGACTATGGAGAGAAAATCGCAAAAGTGTACAACGATTTGGTGAAAAAGAAAATCATCATCCCCCGACCAGAGCCACCCGCAGTCAAAATCCCTATGGATTATAACACGGCAGTCAAGGCAAAACTGGTCAGGAAACCAGCGAACTTCATATCAACGATTTCCGATGATCGCGGCGAAGAACTTCTCTACGGGAACATGCCTATCTCTGAGGTGTTCAAAAAGGATATTGGCATCGGCGGTGTGTTGTCCATTCTCTGGTTTAAGAAACTGTTACCAGACTATGCAACGAAGTTCATCGAAATGGCGATCATGGTCACCGCTGATCATGGACCCGCAGTATCTGGTGCGCATAATACGATTGTTGTGACCCGTGCAGGCAA
>DAYE01000074.1:29362-29557 GCA_002506745.1 Euryarchaeota archaeon UBA33 | reverse complement strand
ACTGAGCTGCACGTTCATCTTCTCCATCATAGTCTTTAATGTCTTATACAATGATTCCTTCGGCCCTTCCGAGATGTTATCGGTATCATGGGTAAATCCGAACTGCTCGTACTGCAGCTCTGTTCCGAGCCGCGCAGCAACCAACCCCATCTTTGACTCGAGGTTCTTCGAATGCTCATGTCGTAAGGTCGCCTC
>DAYE01000074.1:0-29298 GCA_002506745.1 Euryarchaeota archaeon UBA33 | reverse complement strand
AGGCCATCTTCGTCGCCATCACATCGTATTTGGATGAGTTGATTGTGCCAAAGAACCGCTTTATCCTCTAATTTTTCTCCTTCGATATCAAAACAATACGTCGGCTCATCGTGTACTTTTTCGGTCTGTATTTCTTTAATAATATCAAAAGTGTAATCGGAGTAGGAAACAGCTGGATAATTAATCCCATTGTATTGAATGAACCTTGACACGTTCAGAGGTTGTAATTCCATCATTTTTCTAGAACGATTTCTCTTCTTATTGGAAATAGGTTTAATGATTTCTGCAAATCGATATTTATCTTCACCGGTTACTACGAGATGAAACAGCTGATGACGGACTGGTTCTTTTCCTAATTTTTCATATATTTTCAACACGGCTTTTCCAGGCAAACGTTCCTTTGTTTTTTGATATCTCGTAAAAATATTTACCCGAAGTAAAAGATTCGCAATTCCTTCTAACAGCGGTTGAGAAACAGAATATAAAGTAATTCTGTTAGGATCCAGACTAATGGAGCCATCCCCATCGAAAAATGCTGATACGAAGTTAATCATTGATCGCTCGTTTCCATGATAAATAATTTCTGGGACGTGCTTCTCGTACGCTGTTTTTCCTGTTCCCCAAATTTTATTGAAAAGTAAAAACAACACTCTTGAGGAATACACTACCCGTCCACCATCTTTGTACGGGTCTAATTCAAACACATTTTTCATGTTACTAATTAATCTTTTTCTTAACTCGACATTTTCAATTCTGAATGCTACCTGATGAGATGAACTATTCGATCGAGACCAACCCTCCGCACAGTAAATCCCAAGAATCCAAAAGAGTGACTCTATATCGGTTAAATATGCTGGAATATATACATGGTCACGTCTTAACCCAACACAAGTGCTTTTCGGTAAATCATCATACCATATATCTGAGTTCTCACACAATTTTTTAAAATGAAGTAACGGCACACTTGAATACCACTTACTTAAACTAATCGCCAAATCACCTTTTATCCCGCATAGTTCTATAACCCTGTCTCGCCCTAATTGTTTCACGAGATTTTTGAAGAAATTTTTTGACTTTCGCAGTTTAATATCTATTAAAAGATCATCACTTAGCTCAGATAAAATTTTTGGAACATTGATCTCTAAGACAGAAGTTTCATAAGGAGTTTTTAAGCTGACAGGTAATCGGTCTCCTTCTTTTATATCTCGAGCTTTTTTGACCGAAGGAATACCATCTTGAATTATCAATATGTTATGATCTGGCGTCACCTTAATTTCTCGATTGGTGGATGTTTTGATTTTAATCCAGCGATCTGTTTTTCCCTTGATAAAATACTTTACTTTTTTCCTTTCCATTTTCCCTGATTTTCTATTCAGGGAATAAGCATAGAGTTTCGTTGTTGGATCTAAATCAATTCTCTCTGTCCCATAGGCATCGATAATTTTTGATTTTCCCTTTGGAATTAGTTCTTCCACCATCTTGCCGATTTTATCAGTGAGAAATCTATCGTGATTCTCATCATAAAGAAAAACATGATGATCGAAATGATAACAGTTTCTTCGTTTCGTTGCATGAAAAAACGGGTGCATAAAGCATACCTGTGCCGTTGTAAATCCGATAATCCTACCTAGGGCTCCAGCGGAGGTGTGTGGTGCGAGGCCGACAACCAAATGACCGACTAAGTCCTGATTTTTCTTTACCTTATAGAATCGATTAGCACCGTAAAACTTGGTGAGGAGATCATCAATAAATTTTGAGACTTGCACAAAATATTCAGCACAAGCGTTAGCAACGATGACGTCCTGGACTTTCAGTTCACAGATCTGCTCATCGCTTTGGAGATCGTTTCCTAAATAATCTTTGATGTAACCCAGTTCTTTGATTCTTTTCACGGGAACACCGATTTCTTTTGGTTTGAAATGGGTTAAGGGTGCATCGGTCATGTCGAATCGAATAGTTCCGTCTTTGAACACGTAGACGTTATGTTTCGCCCGGAGGATCCCTTTCTCGAGTGGTTCTGGGGTTTTATGTTTCGAGATTGTCCCGATGACTCCTTTTATGGTCTCAGGCAGGATATGTTCTTTGAGATTCTTTTGTGCTCGTTCAAGTTCTTCTGAGAGGTTGATGTGTTGTTTTTCCGGTTTCCCTTCGATGACCTCGGTATGAGCACCGCAAGTGCAGGCTAAGTGGAACGTGACCGCGTGACAGCTCGGGCATCGTCGTTTCCCTACTTCTACTTCGATGGTCACATTCTCTGCAGCGTTTTTTACAAGACGTTGATTTCCTCCATAGTCTCCCAATGGGAAGAGGACGTGTGGTGGTGGTCGCATTTTCCGAGGGGATGCTTTTTCTGGTCGACCCATCCGTGTGCCAATGCGGAATGGTGCACGAGGTCGGATGTGTACCCCGGCGAGTGCGGAGACGAAGGAAAGTGTTGTTTCGCCTTCTGAAGGGCTCCTCCATCGATCTGTCGTGATAATGGTTCCTTCTTTCAGGTCAAGACCGCAGCAGCGGATCAACGGATACGCATACTGGGTGATCCGTAGTGTTCCTTCCCGCTGGGTATGAAGTGATCCTAGCTCAATAAGGATGTTTTTTATTTCTTGGTTATTTGGTACTATGAGTGTCGTGTGTTCGTCTGTAAGAATTTTACCTTGTTCTTTGATGTAGGTCATGAGTGTTACGTGATCAGTGATTGGGAGATCATGCCAGAAGAGGTTACCGGTTGGATGGAGGGGGACATGGTATCTTTCTGAGATGAGGAATGCATCGGTTGGTGTGGGCTGGTGGATGTCGAGGGGTCTGCCGAAGTCCTGATTGATTTTTTGTTGGAGTGTGTGTTCTGCTGCGATGATAGCAGGATACGTGTTGTTTGGCGGGATGGTGCCAAGGATGTTCTGGAGTTCTTGTACCCACCATTCGTAGACGTAGGATGCGTCTGGGAGGTAGGTGTTGTTTTCGATGAATTCCCCGAAGGGAATTAGGATCTCGCCGAGGTCAATGATTGTTTTGACATCGCTACGGATGTCTTTTACATCGTTGATCTGGATGAGGTCTCCGTTCTGTAATAGTACGATGGGGCCTTCGATTTGGTCGCAGGGTGTGCCGATGGTTCCTTTTCCTGGTCGTTCGGTCTTCATCTGGGTGCCGACCGTGATGAAGCTATCTAGGATGAACATGGTCGCTGGGTTGATCGCTGTTGAGGCGAGTCCTGCAGTGCGTGCCCGTCCGTATCTCAGACGGAATCCTCCTTTCCGGGAGGGATGGGACAGTACTGGTCTGCCTGCGATGACCTCACCGATGTATTTGGATGACGGGGGGATCATCGGGATTTCCCCGTTTTCTTTGGTAGGTTCAACTCCTTTGTTGACGAAGGGTTCGAGGAACTCCCATCCAGGGAGCTTCATTTTTTTAATATGTTTGTTGATTTTTGGTGCTTTGAGGCAGAGGCCTTCTGCGATGACAAGGCAAGCACCGCCTCGTAAACGGTTGGTTCCAACTCTGGGGAGGTCGCGGTACCCTGCGACTTCCTCGTCTTCGGTTGCCTCGCCGTTGATGCAGATCGGGCAGTTTTTCATGATAAGGTCGATTTCATCAACTGAGGGGAGGTATTGCAGGTGTTGTACGCGTTTGTATAAGGGAATTTCTTCTTTGAGTCGCTCGATTTCTCCTTGTGTGGCGATGTAGCGGCCGATGCCAAGGTCTCGGCGTACGACATCAGCGATTAATACGCTCATGGCTTGACCGGTTCCTCCGGCGCTTCGTATAGGTCCTGAGAAGTACAGGTCGACGTAGTTTGTACCGTCGTTGTTACGTCCGATTCGTACCTCTGCGATTCCTTCGAGCGGTGCGACCAGGACTCCTTCGGTGAGGATAGCAAGACCTGTTCGTATCGCCTGGTCCAGTGCTTGTTCTATGGTGTTGAAGCGGTAGGTTTTCCGATCCACGATCATCCGGGCGATCTCAAGGGAGACAAGTTCTCTGTTGCCGATTTTTTGGGTTGCTTGTCTGATTTTTGGGGCGATTCCTTCTGGTCCGACGAGTTGTTCGACGCGGGCGGCAAGATCAAGTGCTTGGGGGATTTCAACGGTAAGCTCAGGGTCACATCCCTTTTTCCGTGCAGAGTTCGCAAGCTGATAGCACGTGTCGATATCCTGCTGAAGCTGTTGAAAATATGCACGCATAGCCGGACTTGCAGCGATATCTCTTGACGTCTCCCCATCCATGTTTCTCATGCTCTGAAAATAAACAATTTCTACATGGCGGTGATTCACTTAAATGTTTGTGTTCTTGTGGATAAAAAGTGATGGTATTGCTTTCTTTTTCGTTATGTGGATGTTTTGCTGAAATCCATGGAGGTGGCATTCCCGGTTTTAAGATCGACGAGGGGGAGTTTTGCTGAATCGGGGACGAAATTCATCATCTTCTGGTAGGAGGTCTGTGACTGCCAGCTGGAGGCGTTGATGAGAATGACTCCTCGGTAGTTGTCGATGGATAAGGTGTGGACATGGCCTGTGACGAAGATATCTGGGACCTGGTTAATGAGCATGTAATCCTCATGTTCTGGGGCGAGGGGAGTGTATCCCCCGTAGGTCGGTGCGAGGTGTCGTTTCTTCAGCATAAGTTTCATGACCTCGGTTGGCTGGTTGTAGTTCAGGTATTGAATGTTTGTGGAGTAATCAAGCAGGCTTTGTCCATGATATGATAGGATATTTACTCCATGTAGTGAGAAGTAGGACGGGTTTCCGATAAAAATGAATTCTTTTCCTGAGAACAGGTCTCGTATTTCTTTTTCAAACGCGGGTTGTGGCTCTGCGGGGCGTACTGCATCATGGTTCCCTGGTTGGAGAAGAATCGTGACATGGTCCGGTATGTATTCAAAATGCTTCGCAAGAGCCTTGTATTGATCGTAGATGTTGCTGATGGAGAGTTCTTTTTCCTGATTAGGGTAGATTCCTATGCCGTCAACGAGATCACCGGGGACCACAAGATATTTTAGTTTGTTTGCAACGTCTCTTTGCCGGGAATTTCCGAGATCTCCGTTGATCCAGCGGAGAAACGCGTTCCATTCAGCGTCCATGAACATTTTGCTTCCTATGTGGATGTCGGAGAGGAACGCAACGCAGAGAGGGGGTTCTATTCTTTTGCGGTCTTGATGCATTTTTATGTCAGGGAAGATGATGTTTTGAACTATGATGAGGTCTTTATTTTTGCTGATTTTTCCGACCACCCCGATGACTTCATCGAACATCACTTCGTTTGCCAGCTGCATTATCTCTGTGTTACTTTTCAGCGCCATAAGCGTCGCAGAGCCGGTTTCGTCTTCGATTTCGATGAGGCGATGTCCGTTATGTGTTGTTTTAACGTTTTTTACGATGCCGATGAGCTGTACATCGACCATGGTTTTTTTTATACGGTTGATGGGGATGAACTGTGCGATTTCTCGCCTCTGGGTGGTCAGAATCTTTCGTATCCCTTGGTATCTGTCTCTGAATAGGTTAACGAAATCCTGGGTGGTTCCTTCACTTGTTCGTTTTCCGGTGATATCGGTGATGATGCGTACTTCTGAGTCGTAGTCTCTGGCGATTGGTTTCCAGCTTTTTACGGTCTTAATGTCAAGTGGTTGGAGTGGTTTTTTCTCCTCTTGTTGTGGTTGTTCTTCCTCGGTGTCTTCTTCGTCTTCTTCTTCGTTGATTTCTTTAGGGAAGCTTGGTTTGCTGTATATTTTTGAGAGCATCTTTTTTTGGAATTCCTTTTCAATGGTTTTTTCAACAGGAGGCAAGGGTGATGCTGGGGTTTGTGGTGGTATGGTCATTGGTGTTTCAGTGAGTTCCTGGGTTGAATCTTCGATGTCCTTGATGATATCAAGTGCGAGGAACAAGGGGTATTCTCTGAGGTTTTTGATGAGGAATGCAGCAAAATCATCTGGTTTTTCTTTTGAGAAGATATACGTGAGCGCGTCAGGCATAACGAACGTCCCATGATCTGAGAAGAGTTTGATGATAGATTGCATTGTCTCGCCCACAAAAATATTTCAATGGCCTGTATAGGTCATGTTGTTTTTAGTGTTATGGTCTTGCTTTAGTTTTGATTTGCTTTCTTGGGTCTCTCTGGATCTGGTTGTTGAGATTGAAAGCTTTAATAGATTGAAGTCATTAGGTGTTTGGTATGACGCAGTTCTCTGTGGCAAAGCAAGGGAAGACTACCGTGCAGATGAAGCATGTTGCAAAGTCTGAGAAGATAGCGGTAGATGTGGTTCGGAGAGGGATCGCCGCTGGTCGTATCGTGATTCCGTATAATCCAGTTCATGCCCCGTCGTCCCTTGGGATCGGGAAAGGACTGCGAGTCAAGGTGAACGCGAATATCGGGACGTCTCGTGAGTATTGCAACTTGAATGAAGAAGTGGAGAAAGCCAAGGTCGCGGTCGCTGCTGGTGCGCATGCGGTGATGGATTTATCCACCGGTGGTGATCTTGATGCGATTCGTCGTCGGTTGCTCAAAACCGTGCCTGTTCCTTTTGGGACGGTCCCTATTTATCAGGCAGGGATTGAGGCGATTGAGAAGCGTGGTTCGATTGTTGATATGACTGCGGATGACATGTTCTCGATGGTGGAGCATCAGGCGAAACAGGGTGTTGATTTCGTGGTCGTTCATGTGGGGATTACAAAGGTGAGTGTGGAGCGTCTCCGGAAACAGAAACGGGTTATTCCGATGGTTTCTCGGGGTGGGTCGTTTCATATGTCTTGGATTCTCCATCATGATCAGGAAAACCCTTTTTACCAGGATTTCGAGTCTCTGCTGGAGATTGCGAAACGCTATGATGTGACGCTTTCACTTGGTGATGGGATGCGGTCTGGTGCGCTTGCTGATTCGAANNAACATCCAGGTGATGAAGACGGTGACGAATGAAGCGCCGTATTTTGTTCTTGGCCCGTTAGTAACTGATATTGCTCCGGGGTATGATCATTTTGTCGGGGGTATTGGGGGGGCGTTTGCTGGGTTCTGTGGTGCTGATTTTCTATGTTATGTGACACCCGCGGAGCATCTGTGCCTCCCTGATAAACAGGATGTCCGTGATGGGGTAATCGCCACACGGATCGCTGCGCATGCTGCTGATCTTGCCCGAGGGATTGACAGGGATGTTGACGTCTCGTTTAGCGCAGCGCGGGAGAATCTTGACTGGGAGAAAATGTTCAAACTTTGTATCGATCCTACGAGGGCAAAGGAGTATCGAGCGAATCGGTCGCCTTCGGAGGATACGAACGCATGTTCGATGTGCGGGAATCTGTGTGCTCTTGAGATGGTCAAAAAATATTTGAAAAACAAATGAACAATCCGATGACCTCGCCATAATGGTTGAATAGTTTTTTTCAATAAAAAAATAAAAAAGAGGGAGGCGAAGATGGTTGTCTTTGGTGTTTCTTCTGCCGGTTATGCCACGAGAGATACGAGGACCAGCGGCCCGAACTTAAAACCGTTAAATACCTTGATAAGACCGGGTTGGTTCTCTGGGTAGACTGACACGATGATATGTATACGGCCCATTCCGAAGACATAGCTTGCACTTTGAATGGTCTCAGAAGTCTCTGCCTGGATGTTCTCTATCGTCCCATTTGCGATGGTCTTCTCCCGTAACTGTAACGGGCCCCAGGAGATATTTATCATCCATTGTACAAAGGTCGCGTTGTATTCTCCCATATTATTGATGGTTGATTTTATGCCCAGAGAAAGCTTTGGCATCGTGATGTTTACTGCTGGTGGTTTGAGTAAGAACAGCGTCAGAGTTGTACGGGAGATGTTGATGCGAGGAGGCGTAAATGAGGGATCTTTTACCGTTAAGGTGATGTTGAAGACCCCTATTTCGTTATAGAAATTGATGGGGTCCGAGTTTAACGGCATGGAAAATGAGGTATTGCCATCGCCGAAATCCCATTGATATTGTGTCAATACTGTCCCGTTTGTCACATTCCCGTGGAATCGTACGCCATTCGGCATATATTTGTATTGCATCGGCCACCACCAACTATACGGACCTCCGGCGTTAGCTATGAATGTCCCTCCTACACCGGTAGCAATCACTTTGATATCGTCGATGCTGAATTCCTGTTCCTCTGCTGAGGCTGTTGTGTTACTACGGTATTGGAAGGCAATCAGCACGTTTTTTTCTCCTATATACGTCGATAAGTCAATGGGCTTTTGATCAAGATAATTTGAGTCATGCCATTTCCAGTCTGTGAAAGGATTTGGTGGCGTACCCATGCTCATATCATCAAAACTCCAGACCGTTGTCCAGTTCGCTCCTCCATCTGTTGATATACTGATGTTGAATTCGACGTAACGTTTCCATATTGTGACATAATAACAGGTGTACCACTGGAAACGAAGCGA
Organism: Euryarchaeota archaeon UBA33; assembly: GCA_002506745.1. Taxonomy (GTDB): domain Archaea; phylum Thermoplasmatota; class E2; order DHVEG-1; family DHVEG-1; genus SM1-50. The sequence goes on along the minus strand of DAYE01000074.1, from coordinate 20,910 downwards.
GATGCTTTTGTATTTCGGAGTGCTGTTGAAATTGAGGCTTGGGCTGATGAGCCATTCATCTTGCAGGTCTTCACTTTCCGCACGATGTACGGTGCCGCAGTATGGTTTGGTATAGGGAACCGTTGTGTCGAGGTACCAGGTCTCATCAGCGTTCGTTTGTTGGAGCGTCCAAGCTCCCGAGTCACCTTCCGGTGGCATGTGTCCATCAGTAAAATTTTCCTCCAAAAGGAGAAAATCTGTTTCTGATGATACTTGCGAACTCATCGCCTTTGATGAGGGTGTTGAAATGGTGCTCTTTTGCTTTGCGGTACTTGTTAACGCAGAAAAACTACAACAGATGAGAACACAGACGATCACCAGCGTACTTATATTTTTTAAAATATTTTTTTTCCTTCCTCTTTCTTTTAAAATGGGTACTCCTCCCTTTGATAATTCTTGTGGAATCAATATCACTTGGATGTATTTAAATCATTTTATTGGAATTTAATTGTAACTTTTGTTACAATATTTTTTCCTAGAAAATTTTCGCAATCAAGAAGCTGGAGGGAGACAAAGATATGCTGAAACATTCATTTTTTAAAAAACAAACCCTATAAAAAGGAATAATTCATTCTGAGGTACTAATGAACGGTGAGCGAGAATCTGAGAAAAAAATGATCTTACCCATCTGCATCATGGGATGTTTCTTTGTCGTCATCGATGGGTTTGCGTTATTGATTAAAAACCTCTTCCAACCAACGTTTGAAGATGCAAGCGACCCGGTCAATGTCATCTATATCTTCGCGATCATCATCATCATGACAGTCATTATTCTCATTATCGCACGGTATTGGAAAAAACAGGTGATCCAAGCCATCATTTTATTTGCGATTGGATACACCGCTTTTTTTATTTTTATTCCTTTGTTCGGTTTCTTATCTGATATCCTTTCCCTTGTTGTTTCTCTCATTATCGCGATTGCCCTTGTTGTGGCACTCTACAAATATCCTGAATGGTACGTTATCGATCTGTGCGGAGTGATCGTGGGGGCGGGTGCGATCGCCATCTTCGGTATATCCTTAAGCATCTTGCTTGTCATCATCCTTCTTGTTGTCTTGGCCCTGTACGATGCGATATCGGTCTACAAGACAAAACACATGATCGACCTTGCGGATACTGTCATGGACCTCAAATTACCCGTGTTGCTCGTGGTCCCAAAAATACGACGCTATTCATTGATTAAAGAAACAAAAACCTTAAAGGAGAAACTAAAGGAAAATGAGGAGCGGGACGCTTTTTTCATGGGGCTTGGGGATATCGTCATGCCAGGCATCCTTGTTGTTGCCGCTTATCATAACATACCAAATGGATTACCGGTCGCCCTCTCGGTTCTTGGTGGCACCTTGGTTGGTTTCCTGGTGCTTATGACGTTTGTGATAAAAGGAAAACCACAGGCCGGGCTGCCATTGCTCTGTAGCGGCGCGATCCTTGGGTACCTCATTTCCAGTTATGTCTTATTTGGGACCTTTGCAGGACTTGGTTTTTAAAAATCGGTCTGGAAATGATCCTGCTCGCACCAGATTTTCCTGTTCAAATGGTTCAATGGTCTGTTACAGACAGGGCAGGTGACCTTCTCAAGAAAATGCTCAAGCCACATGTTTCGTACTTGAAGGACGTTTTCCTTTTCGATGCGTTGGAGTATTTTTTTCTCCTCAGAGGTCTTCACCAGTTTTGTCAGATGTGAAAAATCAATCGTGTCATCTTTTTTAATTTGCATATAATCCAGTGGACTGATGCTTGTCGTTTGTGTCTGTTTGTCTGTCCGGTGCCTCAACAGTATTGCTGCAAGGATAACCCCGCTGGCGAGTCCCCCAAGGTGTGCGAAATGAGCGGTGCTGTCCTGCACGGAAAACATCACGATGACGGTCTCAAAGACAGCAAAGAGAATAGTAGCATAGATGACCTTGATGCGCATGATAAACATGATGCCGATGGGGACAGGCATGACAATCTCATCTCTGGGGTATGCATAGGCAAACGCCCCAAGGATACCAAAAATCGCTCCAGAGGCACCAATCAGAGGAATCATCGAGTCGATGTTCAGCAGAGAATGTGTAAGAGCACCGCAGACTCCAGTGATCAGGTAGATAAGGAGGAATTTCTTTGGTCCCACCCGTTGTTCGAAGGCGATACCCATGAAAAAGAACACAAACATGTTCCCAAGAATATGTAAAAAATCACTATGAACGAACATGGAGGTAAATAAGGTGTACACGTTCGGGAACATCTGTAAAGAAAGATAGATTGGTCGAAACCCAAGTTCGTTGATGATCTGAGTACGAAAGAACAGACTAATGAGGAAGACAAAGAAATTCGCGATAATTATCGAATAGGTAAGTGATATCTTTTTTAGAAAAGCAACGACGAGTGTCCCTACCATGATGCCAATGGCAACAAGCGAAATCCAGGATGGTTGAAGAAATACTACGTCCATTTTCGTTTTCTCCAATCTCGTGCGATTAACACGAGAGTGATGCAAACTACTACGGCAATCAGCACGAGGTATTTATAGTCTGGCCACGACAGAACAGATGCTTTCCCTTTGGACGCTTCGAGGTTCCAATCTGAGAGGAACACGGTCGCGTAATATGTCGCAACTTCTTTGTTGTTGACGAGGACTCCTGCCTCTCGGTTCTTTCTGACAGATTGTTCGTTCCAGTTGATGCTTGAGATAAGAACGGTGGTGTTATCGATGATCATCCCCTTGTTGTGAATGGTGGTAAAAGGTGACCATTCACTTGAGATGAATTTTACTTTGACACCGTATTCTTCAAGGAACTCTTTTGTTTCGTCTAGGATTATCATAGTCTCTTCATGGTCTACATTGTAATCGAGGATAACCTGGACCAGGACGCCTTCTGCTGATTTATTCACAAGATGTTGAACAAGAGGACTGAGTGTCTCGCCCCAGTTCGTGTAGATGTAGAGCTGCTGGACAAAGATGCTGGTCGTCGCAGCATCTATCGCGTCAAGGAGAGCCTGTTCACTAGTATCCGGGGAAAATACGGGTGTGATCGTACAAGGTCCGGTGATGATCTTTGCATTGAACTGTGGCAGGTACAAACCGGTTGGAATGTCATAATCCAGTGTAAAATCTGGGGAGAAAATCAGATTCATTGCTTCGATGGGATAGCTATCTGTATGCAGTGGGTCCCAATCATCCTGAAACACCTGCCAGAACCCCATCGCCACCTCTTTGTTTCGAACGACGATCCCCCATTCTCTGTTCCCGTAACTAGGGTTTTTTGGGACCCCGGTTTTCGCCCAGTTGCAGCTTTCAACAATCACGGTTTCGTTATCAATAAGAAGATATTTCGCATGGTTGAACTGATAACGGGCAGTTACTTGATTGTCGTCATCGCTGACTATGAAACGAATCTGACTCCCGTGAGATGCGAGACTACCGAGCAAGAATACCTCTCGATCGTCAATACCTCCGATGGGGGAGCCTTCCATGAAAAGCCGGACCGTGACATTCCGTTTGAGCGCGTCGAGGAGTTCTTGGTAGAGGAACGGGTTGGTGAATTCATACATGTTCATATCAATTGAATACCGGGCGTTACGAAGTTCATTGGTTATGGTTTCATAACTGTTATCCGGTGAGACGAAGGCGGTGATCTCCCCGATGAATGAAATGGTTTGAAGCGGGAAATCCGATTGTCCGATCTGGTAGATACGATAATGTGACCAGTCCGATGCTGAATTCGTATCAACAAATGTTCCATTGACGTTGTTCCTCTTGAGGATGACTCCTTGTCCTGATGAAGGAATCGAAGGTCCTTCCCAACCTGAGATGTACTCATCTGTTTCTCCATAACTAATAAGGTCTACGAGTCTGTGTGATGCACTGTATAATCCGACGATGCCACCGGTGTTGCTGAAGCTGACGGTTCTGAAGGTGAGCAGTTGAATGACAGATGGTTGAGAATCAACACCGTATTCGAAATCAGGGAGCATAGCGGTTTCCCAGAAAAACGCGGATGCATTGTTTGAAATGAACCATGACGTCTGCAACGGCATGAGAGTTTGTTCTGGGAAGAGTATTTTTGGTTGATCATCAGGCTCTTTCCATGGCTTATCGGTGACGTACCAACCAGAGACGTCTATCGACATATTCGTAGGATTTAACAGTCTGATGTATTCGGCGTTGATATTTGGGTGAGCATCATAATAGAGTTCGATAATTAGAATGGACGGTGAGTTGGCTTCGGTGTTTTCTTCAGATATACTCTCCTCTGATGAAGATTCCTCTGGTTGTTCCTCCTGTATTGTTTGGCTATTTTCGCCCCCCGGTGTAGGAATGTCACATTCAAAAAAATCAACAGATGTATCATCCGTGTCGGTTCCTTTATAACGTGCTAGTGTGTTTCCTTCTGAAACAAGGACAAAGGGACTGCCAGGGACCTCTTCGTAGTCCTGGCCCCATTCGACCGCATCGACGAGGTTACCGTCCGAGTCAAAGAGAATGATTTTTTCTTGTTGGTTGTTCAACCCGTACCCGCACAGGGTGCTGTCATCTACAGATAATCGTACTGCGTCGTTCGGAATTGAATAGGTTTCATAAACAGTTGTTCCTTTGTCAGTGATAAGGGCATATCCTCCTGATGGGATGCAGATTGTTCCGTCGCCATTTTCAGCATCAGCAAGAATCGCATCTGTTTCTTTTTCATCAGCGATCATCCATCCTTCGACATCAAGAGGATCTGAGGTTGGATTATACAGTTCAATCCATTCGTTTGTATTTTCATTTTCTATAGGGTGGAACATTACTTCGTTGATCAGAAGAGTCTCTGACGGTGCTGACTTCACTGGTTGATGTAGTAACGGTAATACAAGACCAGAGAATATACAAAAAACAATTACTATTTCGAGATAGTATTTTTTCCGAATCATACAAATTTCTCCCAGACTTTTTTTTTTTGTTAAAGGGCGGGGAGGGATTTGAACCCTCGTAGGCGGATCTGCAGTCCGCCACATAGCCACTTTGTTACCCGCCCTTCCTCCTGTTGAGGTGAAACGTGTTATATGGCCTAAACCGGTATTATGTGGCCGAAGTGGTATCCCGAATATTCAATGGACTGTTTTAATTCTTTTGGTTGGGTTGTGAATTCCCCTAATGCGATATGTTAAATTCAATCGACACTTCCCCGCAGCCTGCAAACAGAAACGAAATAAAAATACAACCTTATCATAAAAGTAAAAAAAAATGATAGAAAAAGAAGATCATCCACTAATGATATGATCCGGCAATTTCTTTTTTAACATATTAAAAAGATCAGATGTTTCTTTATTACTTGTTCGACCTAGAAATGAAGCAATTCCAAAATTTATTGACTGATCATCATAAGTAATTTCTATCGCTTTCCTTCCTGATCGTAGACCTTTCGCGGATGAAAAACTCGCCTTGGTTATCCTGGCAAACGGGATATACATGAGTTGATCTGAACCCAACGCGTGATGAAGAAGAAATATCAATCGTTGATTAGACAGCAGAACAACTCCTTGATTTTGTTTCGTTAATTTTTGAGAGAAGTTGAATATTTTATTCTTCAATTCGATTGTTTCCCCATTTAATAATTGTAGATATTTTTTGAGTTCTTTTTCTACTGAGGAATCACTTTTTACTTCGCTTATGATAATTTCATTTTGTGGATTCATCTCTTTCCTCGCTTACATTGAATGAATGTCGTAACAGTAATGTATCTTATACTATTTTCTTAAAAAATCATCGATATTTTCGTCGATATTTCTGACGATTTTATTGAAGATTTTTGATCGCTAACCACTTTGTTACCCGCCCAGAATCCCTTTCGAGTATGTCGTGAAATCAGTCAATGGTTTTAATGGTTTTGGTTCGATACCTTTTAGTCTCTTACTTTTTCTCATCGGTTTATATTCTTTGAACCGTACCAATTTCCTCATACTGATAGGAAACACTAAAAGCTATTTTTGAACCCCATAGGGATTACACCGAGATTAATACAAACATATTTATAGAGGATACGCCTCAGTGTTAATTAGTAATAAAAGGGGAATAAATATGAAAACAAAAATCTTAGCATATCTTATAGTAGTACTATTCTTGATGGGTAGTGTCACTACATTAGGAATGGGAAAACAGTCAACTGATAACGAAAAAACCATCGCTGTAAAATTTTCAGCGCCAAAAACCACTCTATCAGCCATCGAATCCAATACATATATTCAATTACAAATTGGAAGCGCTGATCAGTCATTGTATACCGCTGGTGAGCCAATCCTCCCAATGGAAACAACCGTCCTGGAATTCCCACTCGGAACAATTATCACAAAAGTTGAATGTGTTCCTCAAGAAATACAAACAATGACATTACCATATAAGATAATGCCTGCCCCTCAACCTATCGCGTTGAACGCTGAAAATCCTGTGGCTGACTACACCGCAGATCAAGCCACGTATACCTCAGCAGAATACTTCCCTGACAGCTGGGTTGATTACTCCACCGGTGGGGGGCTCAACAGTGATAATCAGCATACGACCTTTTTATCAATACGAACATTTCCCGCCCGCTATAGTCCTGCGACAAACACCATTCAATACATGAAGAATGCAGAAGTGAAGGTGAGCTATAAAAACCCAGAGAAGCCAATGACCTTTGGTTCAGGATATCAATTAGTCATTATCGCACCCTCTGCCTTCTCCAGTGAATTGCAAAGGCTTGTGGATCATAAGATAGCACATGGCATCAATACCACACTGATGACCACCGAAGATATCTACAATCAATACACCGGGTATGATAAACCTGAACAGATTAAGTACTTCATTAAATACGCGTTGGACACCTGGAACACCCAATATGTCCTTCTTGTCGGTGGTATGAAAGGATATCTGTTTCACCATGGAGGCAGAGATGATACAAGTCAGGGAACAATAGATTGGTACGTTCCTGTACGATACACCAACCTGGATGAGGGTGGTACGGAACACGATCCCGGATATATCAGCGATTTATACTATGCAGATATCTATGACAGTCATGGTAATTTTTCATCATGGGATTCAAACCTAGACCATATTTATGCAAAATGGAAGGGGATGTCAAAAGATATCATTGACCTGTATCCTGATCTGGCTGTCGGACGGTTACCCTGCCGAAACCTGAACGAGGTAAAAAATCAGGTTGATAGAATTATTACCTATGAAAGCGTCGCTGCTGATCCCACATGGTTTAATAAAATGGTTCTTGTTGGTGGTGACTCCTTTGATGATCGACCAGCAAGTAATATGCCTGAAGGAGAAGTCTCAACATCGTTCGTCTACAATGAATCCATGGCAACATCATTTACCGACGTGCAACTCTATGCCTCGAACAGAAATATCTCTAATGATTTCACACCAACACCAAAAAATATTGAACGAGTAGTCACTGCTGGCTGTGGTTTCTTATACTATGATGGTCATGGAAGCCCAGCAAACTGGGATACCCATTGGCTCGACATGTTCACCTGGAAAAAGGGACAAACACCTGGTGGAACACACATATATAAGATGATAAACTTCAGAAATGGAGATAAACTCACTGTCTGTATTGTTGGCGGCTGTCATAACAGTATGTTCAATGTCTCGTTTTTCTGGACTTTGGACAAAAATAATCATCTAACCTGGACGTATGGTCTGCCTATCCCCCGTTGCTGGAGTGAACAGATAATTGCGAAAAACAAAGGCGGAGCGATTGCATGTATGGGGAACACCGGTCTTGGCTATGGATTTGTAGGTCTTATTAATGGAACACCCGCTTGTTATCTGGGTCTTGGTGGGTACGTCGAAAGAACATTCTTCAAGTCCTATAATGAAAGCAGCTCGAAAACCCTCGGTGATGCATGGGTAGGCGCGATCACCAAGTATCTGGTGACCTGGCCAGGGATGAAAGTTCAAGCAGATTGTAAAACCGTTGAAGAATGGGCTGTCTTAGGTGACTCAAGTCTCAAGATAGGTGGCTATTCCGCTGCTGAAGGCATACTGAACTAACCTGGAATTCCGTGCAGTTCCTTGAACAATCGAAAACGTAGTACGAAACCGTAGACGGTATATACCGCACAGGGAACTGCCATCTTATTCTTTCACCATAATCGATATATCTTTTTATATATCTGTCAAAGGGTACAATTATCGTAACAATCTTGTTTCCCGCCCAGATTCCCTTTCGAGTATGTCGTAAGTTCAGTCAATGGTTTTAATGATTTTGGTGACTGACAAAGTTATGATCTGATAACAAATAAAAAATAATGGAGAGCCGCTCCATTTCCTCGCTCTAACACCTAGTTGTTCTCTTCATCCTTGGATGTCATATGGTTCTTTAGCTGGTTGCCAGTCAAAATTAACTAATGGAATCCTTTTGTGGATCAGCATCCCACCGAACTGTCCTGGGATAATTTTTGGTAACAGACGAGACTTGTTCCAGTAGTTCTGTTGCCACTTTGAAAAAAATGAGCTGGTGAAAAACGCTTGTTGCTGATTTTTAAGCAAGTTATTCTCCTGAACAACGGTAAACAATGTGAACATCAGATTTATCCCTATTGAATTATTTGTGATACTGTTTCTTTTGATATAATTTTTAAACATGGCTGCTTGAAATTCAATACCAGATCCTTCTCCGTTCCCATCGATTCTATTCTGGGTGATGGTCACGTTTCCTGTGATTACATTCACAATACCAGACGAGCAATCCAGGATGGTGTTATTCGAAACAATGAGCGACTCGGAAGAAGTAATTAAAATACCATATTCGCATGATTTCACATAATTCTGGCTAATGTTGACAGACCAACAATCACTTATGTAGATACCATTTATGAACTCATTATACAGTCTTTCAACAGTAAATCTCTTGAACTCGGCGCTTGTAGACTCGATTCTTACTATCTCTGATTTGTTTCCTCCTACGATGAACGTTGTGTTTCTGTCTTCCCCGCAGACAACAATTGACTTGTTTATCATAATACTTTCATTATACCATCCGCTGTACACGAAGACTGTGTCTCCTTCACTGGCATTATCTATCGCATCCTGAATCCGAGTGTAGTTCTGTAAGCCACTCCCACCAACATACAACAGATTCCCTCTGAGTGTTGGTAACGATGGTTTCTCTAGATTTTGTGCACTGGATGGACTGATGCAGGTCCCAACGAGCAAGAGAATGATTCCAGCCGTCAAATATTTGTATGATACGAGAGTTCTGCTCAAGATTTTGTACCCCTTACTATATTTATATAATGCTCATGCTTTAAAAATATATCTGAAACTTTAGCTTTCATTAGATTTCTTATAACTATACAATTACAATCTGAGCCTATCCTATACTGTTGGGATGCTTCTGGTTTTTCCTTATGTACAATAACATTTTACAATTTTTTATAGTAAATACTTATTTTTATATATCTTTCAAAAGGTTTGCGTCCAATCCTTTTTGTCAAATCGCAAAAGAAAAATCACCACTGTTCAGGTGAAATATAGTCTCCATAGGTACGTTGTGCTTCGAGCAATCGTCTCTGTTGTTCCTGTATTGTGGTAAATACGACTGCTGGTGTATCAATAATCCTCGTGCGGAAAATCGTTTCCATCCTCTGAATCTTCGTAAGGTTCTCAGGGATTCGCGTCGTAAATTGCTTGACGTAGTCCGGCTTCTGATACTCTTTATGGAGTATCTCTGAAAATAAGGTTTTCAGGTCTGCATACAGAGGGATATTCCCTGTTGGTGTCAGGATCGCATCCGCTGTATCATTCACTCGCAGCTCCATCCATTTCAGCCAAATCGCCTTATCGTTTTTCTCATTCAGCCAGGTACCCTCCCTATCTTTCAGGAAGTAATTCACTGAAAAGATATGTGGAGGCACAGGAAGCCGTGCTCCGAAGTCCAGGTTATTCTGGATATACCTTCCGATAGGGATGGAGAGGAAATCGATGTTGGACATGGGGTTGAAGACACGGACACCCTCCTTTCCTAAGGTTGCCGCAGTCGTCTCAGACTCAAGACATGCCCCTTTCGTGACAATCCCATGCATCCAGTTGAATGACTCCTCAACCGGGACGGATGTATCTGAGTCACGCCCGCCATAGATGACCCCATGGACCTCAACACCCAGCGGATCATGAAGACATGTGTCGACGTTCGGCAGAATATCAAGACGAAACGTGAACCTTGCGTTCTTATGAGACGGCAGGATTTCTTTGCCATTCTCATCGGCCTTCCCGTCGAACCAATTCCCTGAAAAATTCACCCCTGTCAATGGACGGACCCCTGGTTTACCATTCCAATATACATTATTCTCCGGGGTGACGAGCACATTGGAGAATATCAGCTCCGCTGGATGGATCAAAGCATCCCATTGCAACGGATCGTTCGTATCATTAATCCCTTCGATGATTCCAAAAATCCCTGATTCAACGTTCACCGCCCGTACCTTCCCATTGATCATTCGCAGGTACGCGATATCATCACCGATAATGCTCTCCCCGTTCATCATCGCTGTCGAGGTTTTCCCGCACATGGACGGGAATGCACCTGTGAAATAACTCATTCGTCCACTAGGTCCCCTCACACCCATAACGAGCATGTGCTCCACGAGCCAGCCTTCCTGTGCACAACGATTGATGGCCAAGCGCATCGCCAGTTTCTTCAAACCAAGACTGTTCCCACCATACTGGGTATTCATGCTATAGATGACCTCATCTAAAAGATCGATGTACATCCGTCTTTTTTCCTTGTTCTTACTCACAAGCAAACCAAGACCTGCTTCTTCAAGCTCCCCTTGAGAATGAACGAATTTGAAAAAACGCGCGTTGCTGCCTTGTCTTAGGAACTCTTGATAGCCTTGTCTGTAGAGAAGATCCTGGCTGTGGGCAACATAAGCAGAGTCAGTCAGTTGGACACAGGGGATTGAAAAAGGTGAATTGACTGGTCCCAAACAATAGAATTTAATAAAAAGCTCATGACCTGCCATGATATTGGTCATGATCTGAGATAATTCCTTCAGACCTTCATCCCGGTCCATGGTGTTGAGCTCAGGTCCCAGGTTTACACCAGGTGGAATGAGAAATTTTGTATGAGCTTTATCCCTGGCCTGGTCATGGAATCCATCGAAATGAACCGTATGACCATCGATGGAGAGTTTTTTTTCTTCGTTATTCCGTACCGCTGCATCCCTTGTATATTGGATGTCCTCAGCGGAATCGGTTCCGACAAAAATGTGTTCCGGGTTACAAATCTCCACAGAAGTTGTTATGAACTGATTGAGTACCGGGTTGTTCAGGTTCATTATTTTCTGATAATCCTTTTGGGATGTTCGGTCTTTCAGGATAACAAGTGTGTTTTGTGACACATACATTCCCCCATTTTTCCTTTCCGAAAAACACCTCAAAAATGATATCGTCTCTCAATATTTAAAAGAGAATGAAAGTATGTAAACCCGTTATATTATTCTACAGCCGTACCGGTCTTTTTTTTCGCATTTTGGAGAAACAATGACCTGTCTTTTCGATACACCCTCCATTCGAAGATGTAATACAGGACATTGAGCGCTGCGACACTTACGATCAGCAAGACGTATTTATCCATATGAAGGGAGAATTCATACTCGTTCCAAAACGTGGTCATCACAATGCCACCGCCAAGCAACCCAAACATCCAGATCATCGTCATGATGGTAAAACTGATGTTCAGGACGAATCGTTTCGTCTCACCTTTCTTATAGAACGAGCCAAGCTGAGCAAGAAGCACAATGATCAATGACGTCGGGATCACCCAGTAGATACGTGTATAAATCCGGTCTGAGGGAAGTTCAGGGTATTCCTCCAGGATGAGCAGAAGGGAACAGAGCGGGATGAGGAAATACAAACAAAACGCAAACCACGTCTTTGGTGAAACGTAATGGTTCTTATGGGACATATTCGATGCTTACCTCCTGGATGTGAAACACGGGACTATTTCCTTCAAAACCAACAAGGAACGAGACGGTGAATTCAAAGGCACCATTGACGATAAGCAATGGTGTGATGATCTGACAGGTGATGTTTTTCAGCGTCTCCGATGCTGAGGTAATCGTCAGGTTGAAGACAAAGCCATTGCCTGAGGAATAGAAAAACTCCGGGAGTGAAAACAACGAGAAGATATCTGAGAGTGACCCTATTGAGACATTCTTGGTGATGTTAAAGAGTGTGCACAAGCCCTGTATTCCTGCCTGGATCGTCCTATTATCCGAGAGATTCAAGGGAGGCTGGGACCAGGGGATATCGATCGCTTCATTGGCGGTGAACTCCACCAACCCGTACATGTAGAGCGCGTCGATATTGAGCAGCAGCTGCAAGGTCGTGTTCTTGTAGATGAGGCTCAACCAATCAAAGAATGGAATGGTGTCCAGATCAATCGGTATTAATAAATCAAAGGTGGTATTCGTGCCTCGGAGTGCGACCAACCCGTCCTTTTCATAGGAGAATAACGGTGTTCCGTCTTCCTTTGCGAGATGGGCGGAGATGTCGATGTCGCGGATATCGTAGACGCCCTGGTTTTTTACCGAAAAAGACGAGCGAAACAGAATTTCCTTTTGCAGGGGGTCGATGGACCATTCAATTTGATCTTCCGAAGGAAGCGTCACGGAGATGGCTTTGGTCGCAATGGTAAAAAGATTCCCGATGGTGAGTGATGCAACCAGACCAGCCATGATAAGGGCAACGACTCGTAAGTAGGTGAGTTGTTGCCGGTTCATTACTCGTCCCCCACTCCACTGATTTGAGTCGTTTGGTCGCAGAATTCTTTTACAGCGGTTGTTCCTGTGAGGTCGTCTCGGGGATCGACGAATCGTCTTTTCTTGTGTTTCAGCAGGAAGAAGAAACTTGAAAAGACGATGAGAAATATCCAGGAGGTGCAGCCTTTGTTTTTTCTGTGTGAAAAAACAGCTCTCGCGTGATTCAGTGTGTTTACCAAGTACACTACCTCCCTGATAATTCTGTGTTACTATTTGTCATTGCTTCTATTAAGATGTATCGAGGTATCATTGCAAAATGATAAAATGACACAGATAAAATAATCATGGCATTCGAGATTTTTTTTATTGAGCAATTGTTGAATATGGTTCAAGAAGAATATCCGCTACCTCCTCCCGCTGGAACGATACGAAGTGAAAATGTATTCTATGCAAAAATAAGGGCGGTTCATTAACAATCCTTAAATATATTTCATGGGTTCTTCATTTTGAAAACGGGGGAGACTATGAGTGGACTATTTGGTGTCGTGAGCAACAACAATTGTATTTCAACTCTGTACTACGGAACTGATTATCATACGCATCTAGGGACAGAATATGGTGGTATTGCGTTTATCGAAAAAAATGGAATGCCTGTGAAGAAGATCCATGACATAAAAAATTCACAGTTCAAATCGAAGTTCTATGAAGGTTCTGATAAAATAAAAAGCCATCTGGGGATTGGGGTCATTTCAGATAGGGACCCTCAGCCGTTAACGTTTGAAGGTAAATTCGGCGCGTTTGCGATATGTTGCGCTGGTCTTGTTGCCAATAAAGAAACGCTAGCTGGAGAGCTGATTGATAAAGGAGTGACCTTCAGTGAAATAGACCGTGGTGATATCAACACTACTGAGCTGGTCGCTCATTTGGTCAATGAAGGAAAAAGCATCACATATGGGATTGAAAGGATGTACGATAGGATCATCGGGTCGATATCCTTGTTGCTTTTAACAAAGAAAGGTATCTATTGTGCACGGGACCGTAACGGCGTAACACCCCTCGCAATTGGACAGAAAGCAGGGGAAGTTGCTGTTGCTAGTGAAACCTGCTCGTTTCCCAACCTGGGATTTGCTATTAAGAGATATGTGACACCAGGTGAAATCGTTTTCATCAGTAAGAATGGTATTGAAGAAAAAAAGAAAGGGCGCCCGCTGAGTAAGATTTGCGCGTTCCTCTGGGTGTACACCGGGTTTCCCGCTTCTTCATATGAAGGGATCAATGTTGAAAAAGTCCGGGAGAACTGTGGGATGTTTTTAGCGAAGCGGGATTCCGTGAAAGCAGATCTTGTTTCAGGGATACCGGACTCGGGGGTCGCCCATGCAATCGGATATGCTATGGAATCCGGAATGCCCTATCGCAGGGTAATGGTCAAATACACTCCTGGGTATGGTCGGAGTTACACGCCGCTCTCCCAAGAGTTACGTGACCGTATCGCGTTGATGAAGTTAATAGCAAACGATGCGATCGCACAGGGAAATAGAATTGTGCTCTGTGAGGATTCTATCGTACGCGGGACCCAACTTAAGAATTATACGGTTACAAAACTGATGCAGGCGGGTGCGAAAGAAGTCCATGTGCGACCCGCGTGCCCTCCGTTGATGTTCCCCTGCGTGTACAATTTATCTACCCAGAGCATCCAGGAGTTGGTCGCCCGGAGAGCTATCCGAGCGCTTGAGGGAAAGAATATCGAGGATGTCTCTGAGTATATCGATCCAACCTCTGAGAAATATAAAAAGATGGTGGAATGGATCGCTAAAGATCTTGGGGTCACCTCATTGCAATATCAGCTGTTAGATGATATGGTCAAGGCAATCGGGCTGCCTAAGGAACGGTTGTGTCTGTACTGTTGGATCGGCAAAGGGGTGCAGAAAAGTCTGCAGTCGTATCAAGACGCTAAAAATCAAGAAGTCCTTGCGTGCTAGTAAGATTCCGACTGTAGGAACTCTTCTGTAAGAATATTACTGTGCTCTTCAATTACTGATAACCTTCAAAAAGGCTAAGATGCAATAAAGGATTCTTATCTTGATGGTATGCGCGTTGAAGATATTAGCATAGAAGGCTATTTCGTAATCTTCTTTGCGGGGATAGCAATACTATTGTACGTAATATTTTGTATGATTAAGGGTGATACTTATTTAACTCCACGATACACTCAAGGGACAACGGTGAATAGAGAAGACAATCCATTTGAATTTTGGATGATCGTTGTTGTTTTTCTTGTAACTGGATTATTTTTCGTGATTATAAGTACTGTTTACATCGTATTGATTAAATGACAGTAAACAATCATGTGATTTCTCTCCATCTCGTCTGACACCTGATATAATCCCAAGATATTTCTTCTTCAGATCCCACTTGTTGTTCCTTGGAAGAAACTTTAATAACAATCCATGGCGTTTCAGGAAAAAAAGAAAAACATCCCTTATGAGTACCAACAGAGGAGCAGTGATGGGAAACCAAGCAAGACATTATCTTATCCTTTTTCCTGTAGCTTTCCTTAGTTTCTTTGCGGTATTATCAGCACCGTCTCTTTTAGCAGCTGACTATTATGCGGACCTTACCATTACCGTTGATCTCTCCGGTTATGTCTCGATTCAAGGACTGACGAATTACCCAAACCTCACCATACAAAACACAGAGCAATACACCTCGAAACAACAGAGCTATTGGCTCCTGAATATCACCAAACAGGAGACATTCTCCGAGTTCGTCTATGACCTCGCCCTCCCAAAAGGATCCTCCATCAGCTTCATTAAATCATCAGGATCCATCCGTATCGAAGAAAACCTCGGTGGGCTCATCATCCGAGGGTTTGGAGAGAACGAATCCTTCTCCATCCTCATCCAATACCAGATAGAAAAACAAGATGATTCCTTCTTCCAGGAAAACATCGTCTATCTCATCTTGCTTCCAGCAATACTCGTTGTAGCTCTCCTTATCCTATTTTTTTACCTAAAGGAGAAAAAAACCAAGAAACTACCACAGCCTAAGGATAAAAAAGAACCTCCTGGAGAGATGAACGGGCTAAATCATCGACAGAGACAAATCATGCAGCTCTTACATGAGAGAAACATCCCATTAACACAAACCGACATCCAGAAGGAACTGCAGATCCCGAAGGCGTCCGTCTCCAGGAATGTTCACGGATTAGAACGCAAAGGTCTTATCGAGAAAGAACAGATAGGGATGTCAAATCTCATCCGTCTGAAAAAACAATAGATTTTTTATGGTCTGTCTCGGGCTGTTCCGCTATGTTCCGGTGAAATTAGATAAGTTGTTTCATCCCATACATCCATAACAGCCATGCAGAAATGGTTAAGAAAAAAAAGGTGTCAATCATATGAAAAAAATAACGAATCTCTTACTGGTGCTGATGCTGATGGGATCAATTTTCTCGTTAGCATTCGCAGTTGAGGCAGATGAAGACGACCAAGGAACCCCTATCAATGATCAAACAGGTCAGGTCAATGAAACCAGCTCCCCCCATGGTCATCATTTGGATAATGACACAGAGCGTGAAGTCGGAATCATGAACAACTCCTTTGGTGCTCGAATCAGGTTGCTCCAATTGGAAAAAGCGCTTCTCACAAACATACTCAAAGGAGCCATGACCGTCCAAGTTCTCAAGGGGCTTAATGTAAGTACTATAGAGCTGGATGAGATTCTAACGAACCTCAGTGATGTCCTTGATGCAGTCCAGGCAGCGGACCCTAAGACAAACGACTCAGTCCTCCTCTTTGTAGAGCTGAAAAACGAATCAAAAAACCTCACCAAACAATTCCGGGATACTCTACGATTGCTGCTAGATAATGAGACCATCGCGATGATAAAGAAACAACTCCAGAATATGACCAGTGATGAACTCCAGAACTGCAGTATGAGACTACATCATTGGATCAGACAGTTCAACCAAAATCAACTCTATCGCCTCTATGGGATCATAGGAGAGACCAATACCTCTCTTATCAACGAGTATATCAACGGGAATATCAGCCTAGACCTGGTGAAACTACAGCTTCATAAGATGGTCAATCAGATGACAAAAGAAAAAAGACACATGATCTTCTCAGAGATAAAAGAGGAAAACATAAAGAACAAAGTACATACACAAAAGATGCTTGATGACATGGGACACCATGGCCAAGGAAATGGTCACGGACGACCTCATTAAATACTTTTAGCAGGTGTGATACGATATGAATAAAAAAATAATCTCTCTGCTTTTCCTCTTTATTCTTTTAGTGTCCGTGACTGTGTCTTATGCGTATTTCAGTCAACCATCAACAAACAAGAATCATCAGACCACACCAGGTGGTACTCTTGATGATGGCACCGTGACATCAGAGGTCGATTCAACGTTGCTAACTGAGGACGAAGGCGTTGAGATCGGGGATATGATTTAGGTAATACGGATTACCATCCTTCTTTCTCTTTTTTTTCATTGATTTTCTTGAACGTCGGATGGGGTACTCCTCAAGGTTTTTTTGCCATCACCTTTATACTGACAAAGGATTCTCCGAGGTTTTTGAATTCATCTTCGGTCACACCAGTCTCTTCCAGGACTGCTTGTGTCCGAGGTTTGTCGATGACGACATCGATCTGATAGCAGGATTCATCTGTCACTGTGATATNNTCTACCGAATTCTGTATCTTTTCAGGAAGCTCCTTCAGCAGCACGATATCGGACACCGCGATTCGTCCCCCTGATTTGAGTACGCGGAAGGTTTCCTCAAACACCTTCTTTTTATCGGGAGACAAATTGATGACGCAGTTGGAGATGACCACATCAATGGAGGCATCGTCTACAGGGAGTTTTTCGATTTCACCACGACGGAACTCCACGTTGGTATATCCGGCTTTCTTTGCGTTTTGTTTTGCTTTATGGAGCATCTCAGGGGTCATGTCGACACCGATGACCCTGCCGGTGGTTCCTACCTTGTTTGCTGCCAGGAAACAGTCGAATCCTGCCCCGGAGCCAAGGTCAAGGACGATCTCGCCTGATCTCAGGGATGCTAGCGCAGTGGGGTTTCCACAGCCCAGTCCCAGGTTTGCCCCCTCAGGTACTGAGTGTAATTGTTCGTCGGTGTACCCGATTTTTTTACTGATCTTCTCTGGCGATGTTGCCGGTCCACAGCAGACATCTATTGAGTTGCAGCAGGATGTTTCTTGTTTTGCTATTTTTGCGTATCCTTCTCGTACTTTCTTTTTTATGTGTTTGTCTTCCATACTATCACCATATGATTTCTTTAGAGTATTTCTTTCATGAGGGGGCCAAGCATGTCTTTTACCATGGGTTCAATGTCGCCTACTTTGATTAACGAGAGGCAACAAATCTTCCCATCCTTTTGCATGGCCACCACAGCGAGTTTATCACCAGCGTGGATGCCTGCTTTTTCTCTGATGTCCTTTGGGAGAACCATTTGTCCTCTTTCGTCGACGCTGACGATGGATTCTACTTTATAGCATCCGCGTGGTTGGTTCTTTGCAGGAGAGCAGGTTTCTTTTTTGTTTTTCTTTTGCATGTTGTTTTCCTTGTTGTCTATAAAAGGATTCTGAATATTTAAATTTTTCTGATAAATAAGAATATACTGAATATTCATTGAATAAACCTTCCCTACGTTTCTACCTTTAAAAACCACAACAATTCATATGTAGGAGCAACCCTATTTCCCACTATCCCATGAACAAAGAAAACAAAACAGAATTTTCTAACGTTTATGAAGATACCAAACGAGCAGAAGCATACTCGAAACTAAAATTCGACAAAACCTACTATCTTGCCTACAGGGACCTCCCAAAGATACTCACCCAATATACCTCAGGATATAACGCCCTTGATTTCGGCTGCGGCACCGGACGGTCCACACGATTCCTTCAAGCACTCGGATACAGAACCATAGGAATCGATATCTCGGAAGAGATGATCACTATCGCGCGACAACTCGACACCGCAGGGGAATACCACCGAATCGACGATGGCGACTTCAGCAGATTACCCTCATCCTCCTTTGATCTTATCCTCTCTGCATTCACCTTTGATAACATCCCAACCATGGAGAAAAAAATCAGAATCTTCAGCGGTTTCTCAACACTGATACCACAAACCGGTACGATCATCAACCTCGTCTCATCACCAGAGATCTACACCCATGAATGGGCATCGTTCACCACCAAAGAGTACCCAGAGAACAAACACGCAAAAACCGGTGACATCGTCCGCATCATTACCACAGATCTCGCAGACATACGCCCCTGTTACGACATCTTCTGGTCAGAGGAGGACTACGCTACGGTCTATTCAAAGGCAAACCTCCGTATCATCAAAAAATATAAACCATTGGCAACAGGAGAAGAACCCTATCAGTGGATCAATGAAACACGGATAGCGCCTTGGACAATCTATGTACTCCGAAAGAAGACCTAGCTCTTTTTTTATAACCCATACCCTGATTCTAACAGCTCGGTTAACCGAGAGATGAAACGTACCAACGGACTTCCATCGACGATGCTATGATCAACAGTGATAGATATGTGCAAATACTCCCTGATCTGGATTGAGTCATCCACGACTCCTGGCTTCTTCGTAATACCCCCGACAATAATTAATGTCGCAATCGGGCCACCCATCCCGATCGCCCAACCGGGAAAACTGCCCTTCATACCGATCGCGGTGACCCCAACGGTCCCGAAATGCTTCTTTTTCGACAACCCTCGACGCCTGAGCAGACGAACACCGAGTTTCTTCAACCACCCTGGTGCAGTAAGCGCCCAACGCTCAAACCCAGTGAGATCTTCCCCAAGCACTTCTGTGGATGGATCAATCACCTGATGCTGCACCGTTCGGATCTCCTTGGTTATCTCAGCAACGGTTTTTTCATTAGCTCTCCTAACGATGTACGCAAGTGGCCGCTGCTCACCATCAATATTCCGTTCTATCGGAATGGGGATATCGACATCCTCGAAGGACACGATTTTCTTCCGACCCAAACGATAGGAGTTCATCTGTTTATGTTCAGAGACAGCTTGACTGACGCATTTCACGATCCAACCCGTAAAAGAAATATCCTGTTTTCCTTTCAACGCAGCAATCATCCCACGAGCTTTAGTCACATCGATCTCCAATAATGCATGAATGGTCAACCGTCGTTTTCCCTCCTGAGAAACAATGGTAATATCCTGTCGTGCTTTCGAAAACGCGGTGATCTCATACTTGCCGATTTTATCCATAGGACCAAACCTTCGATACTTCCCCGATTCAAATACTTTTTCGCAGGAACTCTTATTACTATCAATACCCGTACACGTTCTTATACCTATGAAAAAACAACCACTACTCATCATAGAACACTGCGAGCCAACACTCTCAGAATGGCTCATGTTAGAATACAAACACGCAGCAAAACTCTGGAGCGGAAAACTTATGTTCACCAGAGTAGCTGATACCAAAACCAAAAAAGGCCTCCAAAAACTTGGACTAACTAAAAAAGAAAACGCAAAAGACCTCTACGCAGGCAAGAACTGCATCGTCCTTGACCCCCAGGCAAAACGACCTCTCACACCAGAAGATTGTTCTAGTACAGACGCCCTTATCGTCGGTGGACTTCTCGGCTATGAAAAACCACGAGGTCGGACAAAAAAACTCATTAGTGCATCCTCGGGGTTTCAAACGCGACACCTCGGACAACTTCAGCTTTCCATCGATGGANNAGGTTCACTCGACAATTCTCCCCTTTGGTTATCCAATCATCGAAAACAAACCAGTCATCACCCCAGGTCTTATTGAGTATCTTTCCAAATTATAAACTTAGTTTAGAGTATCTTTTCACTTTTTCTTCTTATTTATTACTACAATGTTTAAATATTACTCAAACGATTATCTTCCCGAACTCAAGGGTGAGGTCTATTATGGAAAACAAAAAGAAAATATTTTCAATCGTCTTGGTTTGTGCAATAGTTATTGGTAGTATTGCATTATCAGGATGTACGCAAGAAACAAAAAATAAAATCATTGTAGGAACATCAGCGGATTTTGCTCCTTTTGAATATAAAGCTGCGAATCAAACCATTATCGGTTTTGATATTGATCTGATT
>DAYE01000067.1 GCA_002506745.1 Euryarchaeota archaeon UBA33 | reverse complement strand
TCTTGGGAGGGTGTTGCCGATGAACTGGAAATCAAGGATTTTATAGCGGTCGGAGAGGGAGTGGATCTCTTCGACGATTCGTCTCACTGATTTCTCCCGGTAGCACGGGTGATGGACGTTGAGGTTGCAGAACGTGCAGCGGTTCCACCAGCATCCTCGGGAGATTTCCACGGGGAGTCGTCCGTAATATTGGTAATATCTTTTGATGTCATCGGTCGCTGCTGCAAGGTCGTCGTAAAATGAATCATAGGAAGGCATTGGGGTTGCATTGAGATCGATGACGGAGGTTGATTGGTTCCATCGGACGGTTCCGTGGTCACGGTAGATCAGTCGTGGAATCGATGCCGGCTGGTCTCCATTCGCAAGGCTGAAGAGCGTGTCCTCTCCCTCCCCGGAGACCGCGAAATCGATGTACGGGAATGCTTTGAGGATGTTGACCCCGAGCATCTCCATGGTTCTGCTGCCGCCAAGGATGATCTGTTTGTCAGGGAAGCGGTTTTTCACGGCGTTCGCAATCGCTAGCGACGGCAGAAGCTGCCCGTAGTTCACGGTGAACCCGACGAGATCGTAGTCGTGCCACTCGATGGAATAGAGGATCTCCTGGTACACCTTATCTGTGTTTTGAATGAATACGTCAAAGGAGCATTGTGTGCGAAGCGGCTCAGTTTGAGCGATGTGATGCTTGTAGTAGTGACGAAAGACATCCTGTGTCTTCTCCCAGTGGTCAGGAAAAACATATTTTGAAAATCCTAGCTGTGCGGTATAGGAGTCGTTCGGTGGTGAAATAAGGGCGAGGTAGGATTGTATGCCGTAGATCGATGCCGCTTTGAGGTAGAGGTGCCTGGTGTGAACAGCGATGCCGCGTTCTTCAAGGTATCCTGCCAGGACGGGTAGCTGGATCGAGGGAATCCCAAGGCCAGCAAATGGCATCGAGAGTAGTAGTACTGATTTTTTTTCGCCTGGCATCCCAATCCCATGGTATCTATCAAGTATCCTTTTTTATAGTTAACCAATCAGGAAAACTATTGTTAGCAAAGACAATATTATTGAGAAAAAAATACTAGGCGCGTTGGAGGATAATTCCGTAGGGTGTGCCGAAGAAGCTCAGGGGGACGCTTGCATTCCCTTTGATATTCCGCAGCCCTGGGGGTGTCATAATCACCGATGAAAAATTACTGGGCTGATATTGATATTCCATGGTCATGTAACACGAGTTGGTCATCGTTTATGGTAAAATTCCCTCTGTATTTAGCGAACAACAAACTGCCATTCTCAAAGAATGACATGGATAACGTGGTCTGTTCAGTGGTCCTTTCCAACTTCCTATCAAATGAGACCGGTCCCCAAGCAGTATTCGTTCTTCAGTTGAATGAAAGGTATCGATTGGAAGCAGCCGCCCCAGGAATAGTCCTGCAGCGAATGCTATGATGATTCCCAGGCTAACAACCATGGTAATTTGTTTCTTCATGGCCTTTCCCCAACGGTTGAAAACTTGTGATTCTTTAAAACATATCTTCCATGGAACTTTAGGTTGTCATTGTGATTGCTTTCATCTGTCGGGAATTTTTTTAGGATCCAAAGCTAAAGCATCAGAACGATAAAATAGGGGTAGAAGACTTCTTTGTAGTGGACTATGGTGACGATTGATATAAAGGATAGAAAAATCCTGTACGAACTTGATCTCGACTGTCGGCAGTCGAATACGCAGATCGGGAAAAAGGTCGGTCTGAAAAAAGATGTCGTCTCCTATCGAATCAAACGGATGCAGGATGAAGGTGTCATAAGGAATTTTTGGACGGCAATTAATACATTTAATTTGGGATACAGTGTTTTTCGAATATATTTCGCAATACAAAACGCTAGTGCAGAGAAAAAAAATGAAATTATCCAACATTTCATTGATTATAGGAATTCCTGGGCGGTCATATCTTCAAAAGGGGAACTCGATTTATCGGTGGTACTGTGGGTCAAGGATAATTACGAGTTCTATCAGTTCTGGGGAAAAACCCTCGATTTGTATGAGCAATTCTTCGCAAAAAAAATAATTTCTTTATACATTGAAACAATCGATTATAAAAAAACCTATCTGTTACCAGACCAAGAGAAACTTGACAATAGAGAACATTATCGAATTGTTTCGAGTACGAAAAAAGTTGACATCGATAAGCTAGATTATCAGCTCTTGAATGAGTTAGCTATCAATGCCCGCTGTCCTTTCATTGAGCTCGCCTCTAAATTTCATTGTTCTGCACAGTCCATTGCCTTTAGGATACAAAAATTGATGAAAAAGGATATCATCAAGGCTTTTCGTGTCAATATTGATTACCCGAAGATTGGTTTTCAGCATCATAAAATTGATATCTATCTCAAAGATCATAAGCAGAGGAATGCGATCGTTGATTTTTTGAAGACGAAATCTTATTTGCAATGTTTCAATGTTGCGATAGGGTGGGCAGATATTGAACCTGAATTTGTTTTAAAGGATATCAACATAATAGATGAAATCATTAATGAAATAAATGAAAAATTTCCGAATTCAATTCAAAAGCATTCCTTTTGGATTGGGAATAAAGTATATAGGGAGCGATGGCTACCAGAATTAGATTTTGAACTTGGATAGTAAATATTTCATTTTCATTATGTAAGTATATTGTTAGTAATTTCGAAATCTTTATAGTTTATTTTTTACATATTACTTAACTTGACATTGTCACATTACAAATAACTCGCATGAATTTCCATTCCCAACTTTTTAACAACTCCAATTTTTACCCCACGTTCAAATACCAAAAAAACACATATCGGTCAGTTAAGTCATCAACCCACTAAGTCTCTGAGGTTAAACAATAAAGCCCCTGCTCAAACCCTAATGCAACCACACATCATTCTTCCCCTACGTTCTACTTGTTTCTGCGATGATGTGATCGTCGTGCAGATTCCCGGGCCATATGTTTTTCAAGAAGAAGCCGTAGTAATTCTTCAGACGTTACTTTTCGTTTCGGCATGATCACTTCAAAAATTTCTTTGACATCCTGTACGGTTAAAAAATCGACATTTTTTCCTAAATCTATCGAGAGAGTCATAAGATACAGCATTGCAAGAAATGTCATGGTCATATGATGATGCCAGCCGGTCCAACTCCTTACTTGAAAATCCTGCAGACCAGCAATGCCTTTTCCATCCTCAAATGCCCGTTCAATCCAAAAACGACTTCCAGACATTTCCCCTAAACGGTTCATATCGGTATCAGCTGGGGCATTAGATAGCTGATATTTTATCTCTTTACCACAGGGATCCTTTCGGATGATCAGCCAACATTCTCTTCCTGGAAGACTGTTCTCTTCACTTGGAAATACCCGCAAACAAGCCATATCTGCCCACAGTTCCTTTCGCTCGGTATCACGGATAAAAACACGATGCCACTGCATCTCCTCCAGTTGATCTTTAAGATCTTTCACCTTTATCGGATCATCTCCTTCGATAACTTTCTCACGAGTAGGGTTACGACCACGAACACTCGTTTTCCGTGAAGGCACACCGGTTTTCGGACACTCCAACCATACACCAATGTTACAGGGAATATCAGCAATAAACACCAAACCCTGTGTATCTATCTTGTTTCTCAGCCAGGAATCACGACCATAGAAATCATCCATCCCCACCCAGCCAAAGGGCATTTTGTTCTTCTTTTTTGCATGGAGAATCATCTCCCATGCAAGCTCTGTTTTCTTCTTAAACCCGACATGCCAAGGTACCCCGCATTTCCTCCGACGAATCCGGTCTGTTATCCATTCTTCAGGGAGATACAATCGCTCGTCAATCAACGTCCGATAAGAACCTTTGGCGTACCCGAGAAAGACGCCAACCTGACAATTTGCGATTTTACCCAGACGGCCACAATACTGCGGAGCAACACCTACCGAATCCTTTCCTTGTTTTGGAAAACTGCATTCATCAACATGCAATGAACCACAAGTATCGTCTCCAATTGCATCAGTGACATCACGTTGAATATGATCAAGAACCGGTCGGTGATTCCATGGTGAATTTGAAACAAAATGCTGCAAGGATTGATTATTACAATCTGGCACATCTTTTGCATATGAACACATGTTACCTCTTCCATTTCCAAGCAGTTTACCCTGAATATATTGAAATGATTGCTTAACCATATTTCTGGTTTTCGTTAAAAAACACGAGGTATATCCTTCATGGAAATGTTGAAGTTTATCATGTGATCCCTGTATATCCTGTACGGATAAAGAAAATTTCATTCTGAATCCCATCCACTTATGAAAAAAGTAGATGGGATTTAATGGTGTGCTCAGATTACTGACTGGTCAAAAAAAGTAAATGTGACAAAGTCAAGTTA
>DAYE01000086.1 GCA_002506745.1 Euryarchaeota archaeon UBA33 | reverse complement strand
TTTCTATTTGCTTTCATTTTACCCATTCTCTCCTAGCTTTTTTCAAGCCAATTTTTTCTGGTCATACATGTCGTACCGGGTATAAAAACTTTTTGAAAAGCAAGAGCTTCACATTCTCACTACTGCCTTCCAAACAGTTTTTTTTCTCATAGTACGCTATTCATGCGCACCAGTTTATACAGGCTCTTCTCGCTTTTTTCATATAAAAATGTATCCGAGAAAAATGACGAAAACGCCAAATCCCGCATAGGAAAAATCTTCAAAAAATATGTTCTCAATATATATTATACTATATATCATTAGATAAATACAATACGAATTTTTAAACGAGATGGTATCGCGATTGTTCTCAAACGTCCTAAAATAGAAATGTTTATTAGAAAATAGTTCTTTACATATTTGGAAATAATTGAGGATGCAAACGATAGAATATACTTAGCGTAGGAAGTAGACCACGCAGAATAAGGGATGGGATCCATATGCTGTTCCACCAAAAAAATAATATTTGTATGTACAATCCAAAAATACTTCTTCTACCAATTACCGACGCACTCTTTGTAGAAAAACCAGTTCCGATTAAATCATCAGAAGAAAATACTTTAGATTTTCATCTTGACATGATTAAAAAAATAGATTCTCTTTTACAAAAACATGACAAGGAAACACCCATCGACGAAACCACTCCCCTGGAAGCTGCACCCACCGTACCTCAGCAAGTACCGGTTGAAGTCAGACCACCACTGGAAAGAAGACCCGGACATGTCGAACCTGAGCCTCCGCATATGCAAGAAATATCCTTCCCGAAAAGCGGAATCCTCCCTGAAGAATTCAAAACAGATCCCGCCCTTGATATAGAACCAGAATTCAAATTCATCACTAGTCTTGATTCCAGAGAGAGCATTCTGCACCTCAGACCACAGCATCATGACCGCATCGAAGTCATTGACCTGAGCGAGTTCATAACCGACGACATCCCCTCGCATCTCAACACGCCCATCATCATCGCTGATTCTCATATCCGACAGAAGCTTCAAATAAAAAAACAGGCAAACGATAACATTCAGCATTTCGCGGTCCATGATCCACGATTGCTAAATCAAAAAGAATATCAGAAAGTTTTTCTGAGCGCGGCGACACAAAACGAGGAAATCGAAAAGAAAGAAAAGGTCTATTACCACACCGACTCAAAAACCAAAAAAAATAATTTCGACAACATCTATATCCCCGATAACTTTGAGGAACGATTGAAGAGCCTCCAGAAAAAACTACAGCAAGAACAAGAAAATTCACAAAAACAAAGCGAAAAAGAGACACAGCAAAAACAAGGATCGGAGGAAAAACAAAAAAAACAGCTCGAGAAAGAGGAACAGTGGAGACGAAAATTAGAGGAAAAACTAAAAAAACAAATCGAAAAAGGGGAACAGAAAAAACACAAGCTTGAGGAGAAAATAAAAATACGACTTGAAAGAGAGCAGGAAAAACTCTTAAAACATGAATTTAAGGGAGTAAATTCCAAAGGAAAAAAATCGGACGAGGAAAAAAAAGAACTGAAAAAAGAGGCGCCCTCCCTCTCTGTAGCCTTTACGAAAAAACAATTCAAGAAACAGCAGCGGCTAGAAAGCCTCGCGGCACGACAAGAAATATTTGAGGAACGTCTCAAAATAAAGAAGGATAAAAGATTGCTGAAAGAACAGAAGAAACACCTTGAACTCATGAAATCGGATACAATAGAGAAATACACCCCGGAGCCGATGGAACTTGATACAGATATTAAAAAAATACTTCAAATCACGGATGAACTCCTCGGTGAACTACCTGAGGAGGTCATAAACCGATTCATGCGGACAGATGAATATGATCTCTATGAACGCATCCTCAATAAATATAAGATTCGGTGAAACCTATGAGTTTGATTGAAAAAACACAAAAAAAAGTCCAAGATGAAGAATCATCGATTATCTCCTCGAAAAAGAAATTAACACCACCAAAAGAAGCCCAGTGGGCACCGGTCAACACCGAAACAATTTCACAAACCGCTGAAACCATTCAAATCCCCAAACCGGAACCAATGATGCCACAACCTGATCGGAACCTCCCCGGACATAGTGGTCGGAATAAAACTAATTCAAAACATACCCAGACTGTAGGTAAGACAGCGAACGAATCATTGGTAAAACCACCGCAAAAAAAAACAGAGACGGCGATTGATGAGGTTATCCAGAAAAGCGAAAAGAATATCGAGGTTTTAGAAAAACAGACCGGGTTTGGGTGGAAAAAACAAGGATCAAAACGTATTATCTATGATCGAGTACGTCACGAGACCAGATACGAAGTCCACGAGCCGAAGGTCAGCGACCAGGAGGCCAAGACCATAGAGGAACTCACTCACCTGTTCAAGATGGTTGCAGATATCGATACTTTCGGCATGCCGCAAAAAGATAAAGAAAAATTCCTAGAAACAACCCTGGATCGGATAATTATTGATAACCAGATCGTGTTCGAGGAAGACTCGAAAAATGTGATCTTTTATCATATATTCCGGAATTTCCTTGGGTTTGGACGCATCGACATCCTCATGCATGATGAAGGTATTGAGGATATCTCCTGTGATGGTCCTGACACTCCTATTTTCATTCACCACCGGATATACGAGGCGATTGAGACGAACATCTTCTTCGATTCGGCGGAAGAACTCGACTCGTTTCTCATGAGACTTTGCCAGGTATCAGGAAAACAGATCTCGATTTTTTCGCCTATTGTCGACGGGAAACTTCCGGACGGTTCACGTTTACAGGCGACCCTCGCACGCACTGTCACTAACGGATCGACGTTTACGATTCGGAAATTCAAAGAGACACCACTGACTCCCATTGACTTGATTGATTCAAACTCGATGTCCACGGAGATGGCGGCATATTTCTGGATGGCGATCGAAGACGGTGCCTCGATCCTGTTCTGTGGTGGAACTGCGAGCGGTAAAACAACCGCACTCAATGCACTTATGTTATTTATACCTGCTTCGCATAAAATCATCTCTATCGAGGATACCAGAGAGGTGAGTATACCACATAGGAACTGGATCGCGGGCACGACCAGGCGGGGATTCGCCGCAAGCGATGAGAGTAAAACCGGCAAGGACATCGACATGTTCGACCTTATCCGTGCCGCGTTGCGGCAACGACCACGGGTCATCATCGTTGGAGAGGTTCGAGGGAAGGAAGCATACAGCCTATTCCAGGCGATGGCAACCGGTCATACAGCCTATGCGACTGTGCATGCAAGCACAATCCATACCCTTATTCAGCGTCTTGAAAACCCACCCATCGAGCTACCGCGGGCGCTCTTAACCTCCTTAGATGTTATTGTGTTTCAAAATGCGATCGATATCGGGGGAAAAATGGTCCGGCGTATGACCAGCGTCTCTGAAATCATCAAACTTGACACGGACACGAACCAGTTAATCTTTATGGC
Organism: Euryarchaeota archaeon UBA33; assembly: GCA_002506745.1. Taxonomy (GTDB): domain Archaea; phylum Thermoplasmatota; class E2; order DHVEG-1; family DHVEG-1; genus SM1-50. The sequence continues at coordinate 20,068 of DAYE01000086.1, read as the reverse complement.
ACCGTACACATGGATCTCAAAAACAGACGACAGATTTGAAAGCTCAGGTTCTAGTAAAATCCTAAATCGTATCAAGCAGCAGTACGATTGGAGCGATGAGCAACTCCAGCAGGAGCTTCATAATAAGATTATGGTCCTCGAATGGATGCGTAGGAAAAATGTACGGGGTTACACGAAATTCGGACGCATCATCGCAGAGTACAAGAAATTCCCTGAAAAAATCCTTGACCTGGTAAAGAGGGACCTCGAAGCATGAAATCGACGAAATATACACGGTTTTGTCGACATTTGTTCGCAGATTTATTTGAAACATTGAACATTGGTGAGACAAATAGGAACAACCTTCTCGAGAAAGCAAATATCCTTATGGTCCATAAGGAATATTATTCCATGGTCCTGATGAATAGTATCCTGGGAGTTATCTTCTCATTTACTTCCACACTGATTCTCTACCTCATCGTCCCAACCGAAATTACTCTATTTATCATGATAGGTCTCACTATACTTGTTCCTGTATCTATTGGGTTTGCGTACCTGCAGCTCCCTACATCAAAAGCCAAATCAAGGGGGAAAAATATTGATCGTCATCTTCCATACGTCGCTAATTTCGTCAACACAATGTCGGTTGCGGGGATTTCACCGTCAGAGATCTTCGGTACCCTCGCCGGAATTAAATTGTACGGGGAGGTGCAGAAAGAAGCGAAAAAAATAACCACAGAAATCGAGCTTATGGGCGTCGATGCGATCACCGCCCTGAAACACGCGATTAGAATCTCTCCTTCAAGGAAATTCAAGGATTTCCTGCAGGGGATCGTAGAGGTCCTACAGTCAGGTAGCGCTCTTGCCCCATACTTCGAGCGATGTGTGGATCAATATATGTTCGATGATTTAAACGAACGAAAAAGGAATCTTGATTCACTTGCCATTATGGCAGAAAGCTTTGTCACTACAGTCATCGCCTTCCCCCTGTTTCTCGTGATCATACTGTCTGTTATGGGATTGACAAGCGGCGGTATCCAATTTAATTTTCTGTACATTATCTCACTGTTTATCCTTCCAATGGCATATATGGGGTTTTATGTCATGATGAAATCAGGGATGGGTGANNGGTGTATAAAAAAAGTAAAAATTGTTAAAAAATATGATGCCGATCGCAGATACGGAAGGGATAAAATTAATGATATCCTCATCGGAGTGTCCGTTCTCACAGCGACTCTATTCTTCGTGCTTGGAATCTTTGCCGTCATCGGGTCACCATTGATCTTGCAAGGTATTCTTCTGCCTATTGATTACCTCGTGTTCGGCGTCCTAGGAGGCATTGGACCGATTGGGTTCTATGCATCCAAAAAAGAAAAACAGAAACGAGAAATCATTGATAAACTCCCTGATTTCCTACGAGACATCGCGAATTCATCAGCATCAGGGATGAATATTTTTGACTCCATGCGATCCGCCTCTGAGGGGGATTATGGGAGGTTGACCATGGAACTTAAAATGATGGTCGCACAACTTTCCTGGGGTATCTCCATCAACGAGGCGCTGACGAACTTCGGTAAGCGTATCAACAACAAAGAAGTCAAACGGCTCGCAATAACAATCAACAAGGCCCTTGAGATCGGCGGGAACACCGCCTCGGTGTTCAATGCTGCGGCAAAAGAACTTGATCAGATCCGGCGTGTTGAACAACAGCGTAGGAATGAGATGTCGATGTACAGCATTGTGATTTTAATTAGTTTCTTTGTGTTCCTCGCGGTGATTTTGGTTATTAACGGGACCATCTTCCAGGCGATCTACGACCTGCAAGGGAAGATGGCTGGTAAATCCATCGGGAGCATCAAAATCGCAGATATTAAGCCCATCGATGTGAAAACGATGTTCTTTTCGTTTGTATTCGTACAAAGCCTCGGTGGCGGTCTCCTCGGTGGATTCATGATGGAGGGGAAACTAACCGGAGGGATTAGGACGGCTTTTATCCTAGTGCTTATCTCATTTGTAACCTTTAGAATCCTCTTTTAAAATGTCACTTCTGATAAAATATCACAATACCCTTAAATAAACGAAGATATCAAAGAAGTACATGTAGTTAGGAGAGATAAGGAACAGAAGGTTCTGTTACTAAGTGCATTAGGCTTGATATAAAAGTTAAATTACCTTGCTGTTCAATGAGGAGATATTTAATGAAAAATACACGATGTAATAAAACTATTTCTGAGATACTTGGTGAAGTAATCCTCTCGTTAATAGCGGTCACCTCCGTCTTCATAATNNAGCATTTTTTTAATCGAATCAAACAGAACAATGCAGTATCTGAAATTGTAGGAGAAGTTCTAATGTTATTGTTAGTTGCTTCTTCATTCAGCGTTATTTATTACAATGTTTCATCGATTTCACCACCTATTAATCCTCCCAACGTAACGATTGTTGGTACGGTTGAGGATAATAATCTAGTGTTTGAACATAAAAGAGGTGATCCCCTAAGTCTTGATACCCAAATTACCGTAAATATGGGCGATATAGCTAAGACGTTTGTGGTAAAAAATTATTTAGACGCTAATGCAAAAACAGATGGAAGATGGGACATCGGGGAGAAGGTAATCTATCCATTTTCTTATAATATCAGTAACATCCGAAGTTATTTCGCTACTTATATAAATACTGTAGATACAGAAAGCAATTCACTTGTATTCTATGCAACCCTTGATGTCTATCCAGAAACCGATCTAAGTTTAACCGTGACTGCTGATAATCTCTCTCCGTATATTGGATCAAAAGTGAATTTCACAATCTGCGTGTCAAATCCTATAGATGGTACTCCTGCCGTAAACATTGTAGTCCAAAATATTTTATCAGCGAATTTTTCCTATTATAGTAACATGACAGCGACCGGATTTTATAACAAGAATACAGGGATATGGGAGATACCTTTTCTGCAACCTGGAGAAACTGTATGTCTCGTAGTCACAGCAATTGCTGTACTCACATCCACGCCGACTCAGATGGCTATGATACTTGATGGTTCTGGAAGTATTTCATCCAGTGATTGGACTCTCATGAAAGAAGGTCTAGCAAGGTCGATAGAGAATTCAAGTATCTTTCCGCATGATGGAAATGTAGAGCTCACAGTTGTCCAATTCGGAGGGACGAAAGCACAAGTAGAATTAGCACCAACAACTGTTACAAAATATAACTACTCATCCATTGGAACTAAAATTAGGAATATGCATCAACTTACCGGTTCTACACCCATGAGTTGTGGTATTAGACTTGCCGCAGATCAATTGCGTAACATCGGAAAGTTTAATGCTAGCAAGAGACAAATAATCAATTTAGTTACAGATGGTGTTGCAAACTGTTACTGGACCAGTGGATATAACGCTATCTATCAAGGATGGGATGGTTGGATCAAAGGTATTGACCAGTACCATACCGGTAACTATTCAGCTAAATCAAGTTCTGCTAGATATGGAGATTTTACCTGTAACGATTTGAATACAGGAGGCGTAACAAGTGTCACGGTAGATTTTTGGTTTAGATTACATTCGACAATTTCAAGTGGTTTGAAATTATTTTTCTATGATGGATCCTCCTATGATTCTATCGTGTCTCTCGGGGCAAGTGCGAAAGATACATGGATTCATTACACAAAAACAACTACCGATTCACAATATTTCAAAAATAATTTTAAAATACGTTTTACAACAAGCGGGGTAGGTAGCGTATGGATTGATGACGTTAAAATAAAAACTAATACTAACGTATTACTCAATGATAGTTTTGAGGGGGATTATTGGGCTGGAAAATGGTGGAATCTCGGACTGAAAAGCGTAGAGGACGCCCAATCTTATCTAATCAGCAAACTTCAAATGACCAACAATCAAGATCAATTTAATGCCCTTGGGGTAGGTGTTGGAGGTATGTATGGAGGGCCTGATGTAGATTGGTTAAAAAACAGGGTAGTCTGGCCTCAACCAGGTCATATCGCACCACCCTACATAGCAGGATGGGTAAACACAACAAGATCATGGCAGGAGTTTGCGAATACCATTAGTGAAATACTCGGCAGTTATTTCGGTCTTTCCAACATCAATAATGTAGCAATTATTTCTGCGACCCCATCGACGGACCCTAATACTGAAAATAATGAGGCGAATATCGTTATAATACCAATACATTAAAATAATAATCTACTTTTTTTCATGGATCTACTTTCTTTAAAAAAAACTTACCTTTCTTATATTTAGTATATGACCATCAAGTTAGGGGGAAGATTCTTTGAGAGGGTCGTTCGATTTTAGAATAGATTTCATTATTGGGATTGACAAACGATCCTATTCCCAGAGATGATCATAGCAACTACATGAAGAGAAATATTCAAATTTTTTTTACGGTCTTATATTCCCTTACGTTAATCTTGTTACTCAATCCAGCCAGGGCCAAGCTGGGCTTGAATTTCAACAATCTTAAAAATTAGATTAACCTTAGATAGAAAATGCAACGTAACAGTCGGCCCTGTATCAGTCAGAAGATAATCAGTTTTATTGAGACCTGCGTTTAACAATGTATGATTAATAAACACAAGCCAGGCATTCGAAAAAGGTGTCGCAATAGCAATATAGCTAACATTGGAAAACGTAATGTTTTTCGATATACCAAGAAACTCAGTTTGTATAGGCCAGGTTCCAAAACCGGACATCGTAGCTTTATGGCCAACACTAGAGACATTCACAACATCAAATGAAATATTTACAACATTAGTGGACAGATTTAAATCAACAAAAAAACTTGGTCGAACTAACATCGAACTTCCCTGAGACTGACTCACGATCATGGCACCGGCCTCGTAGCTATATAATTGATCAAGGTAATACGCATTCGCTGATGAATACGTGATTCTACCTATATTGAAAATAGATGTATTTTGAATAGTTATTGTGCATGAATTATCTAAAATTTCTAAGGTACCAAATGCTTTGCTTGTTACGAATACGGGTAATTCTCTACTCCCGAGTGTCACAAATGATGCAATCGGAATGCCTTTCCGTGCATCGGCGGCTTGGCCGTCAATAACAGATGTGAGAGATGCAAATTGCTCTTCCACCTTGTCCATATGCTCTGCTTCACGCTGTTCCATAATGTTTGGGACATAGACGACTTGAATAATAGAGATGACCGTAGCAATAAGACCAATAAGCAATATGGCAGTTACAATACCAACCACAGCATAATCATTTGTTTTCTTTCTAATTTTTCTCATTTTATATCCTCATACACTTTGTTTTATTTTATCTCATTAACTCAATCCTTGTTGGAGAACTGTTGACAAGACTATCGTATTCATATTGGGCTCCACAACAATTGCTTGAATATATTTACCTGTTATATTTATCCCAGTAAAATTAAATTGCACGGTTTCACTGAAATCCCATTTGTCAGGATTTTCATCAGAATTCATAGCAAATAGTTGCCATATATTAGGGTGTGTATGATTTACCATCTCAGTTATGCTGCTCTGATTAGTAGTAGTTCCTATCCTGATTATGATATTTGTTGTTCCTTCGAGAGATTCTCCACCGCTATTTTCGATGCTTATCACTTTGTTTTCTTTATCGATTGTTGCAATGAGACTCACTAAAGGAACGGAATGAGTACCAGAAAATGAGAAAACATAAATATTGAGAACGACAAATAATGAAACTGTTATTCCTAGCAAAAGAACAACACCGATCACTTCAGATGCTGCTAGTTTTGAACGTATATTTTTTACCATAGCATCCCAATTACCCACTCTTCATTGTATCGTAATGATATTTATTAATATATAGGTTAAGAAGAATGGATGATAAAATTCTTTCGTTAAAAAAAAATAGGTATAACTTTCTACAAAGAAAAAAGGTTGGATATCCTTAAAATACGACCTTTCTGATCGAGAGCTTCATGTTTAATGAATAGATTCAAACAGATGCTCTCCTTCACTACCAGGATTGTTGAGTCCAGATTCATATCTGTATCCTTTTTAGTCCAATTCACGAGGTTCCCTAGCAGTCCGTAATATATCATTTTTTTCCGCAATCAAAAGATTTTCCTTCTTCTTTTCTCAAAGCGAGCGCTTCCAAAAAATTAAAGAAAGAGAAATGATTACCCCCAGCTACAAACAAACGAGAAACATGCCCCGGTAGTGTAGTGGCCTATCATGAAGCCCTGTCGAGGCTTCGACTTGGGTTCAAATCCCAGCCGGGGCGCTAACCCCTTTTTTATATCATAAGAGGAGGATCAGCATCTTCGTAATAATCGTGTATTCCTCCAGCTGAGTGTTTGACTCGTCGTACGCGTATGCCTTTATTTTGTAGATTCCAAATGGAACCAGCATGTTGGTAGTGCAGCCGTCGGAAAGGTTCGTATCTAGAAAGGTAAACTCCTTTTTAAGGTATGTTTGGGTTGCGACGAATTTGACAGACGCTGCTTCACTGGTGACTCCAGGCAGAATGACATAGAGCGTATCATTGGACACGGCGACAGACAACCCAAGGGTGACCAGGAATTGTTTCGGTCCTATTTTTGGGGTCTTGAACCAGTAGATGTATCCCGTGTCATAGATCCCATACTCAGGACACTGGACGGTTTTTCGTTCCTCAATGCTGTTTCCCGCCTTATCCCATACCTCAACATGAATGTCATAGGTCTCACCAAGACTCGCGTTGAAGTTCAATTCAAACCAGATGCGTGATTCCCCGTTGAAAACCGAATCGTATCCTACTTCATTATTGAGTTTTATGATCACCCGGTCAATTCCAGAGCCAGAGGTATATTCGGTCGCAGAGCCATTAATGATTACGAGGCCTTCCGGGATGAGAGCGGGTGGTTTGTATAAGGTGACCATTGGTTCAGTAGTGTCAATTTTGATTCCCTCGACACGATGATGCGGGGTCTCCTCATTGATCGAATCATTGGACCAGTATTCAATATAGTTATTGGGTCGTTCAGATGAAATCATCGGTGGATTTTCTGGGTCGTAGACCTCCACCCCAAACCCGTTGATATCATAATACGTAGTGATGTTCTCCGGGTCGCTATCCACATCAGAGACCAGAAACGTCGCCATGACCGCTGACACATACCAGCCATTATTGCCATCTGGTTCATCAGGACTCAGGGTGATGTCTGTCGTCGGAGCATAGATGTCTTTCCCAACGAACGCGGAGATATTCCATTTGTCGAGAACCGGGCTTATCTGTGCTGAAGTACGCGTAAACGTCCCCCGTAACCGGACCACTGAGCTGTTCACATCTGACAGGTTCTGACCATCCTGGACGTCGGCTTTGAGGACCATCGTTGCATTCTGATCCATGATGTCAAACACGATCGAACATGCTGGTGGAATGGTATCAACGGAGAAGAACTGTCGCCATTCACGGAACATTTCTGGTTGGATTAGAATAGACATCAGTTGTGCCTCGGTGATGAGTTCTTCTTCAGACCCAATACTACATGAAATGTTCATGGAACCAATAGACTGGTTGGAACGCCAGACATACTGAAAAACATCAGCGTATTGACTGATAACATCCCGTTCGTCTTCCCAGGTCGTAAACACCCGTCCTGCCCCCACCGCAAGATCATTCCAATCAACATTCTGCGAGGAGCCATCAGAAAGCTCCTGTCGACTTGTCATCACCGTTCCATTCGCAGCAATCATTCGTCCATAGATGTCTTGATTCCCTGCAATAATACCATCATATGACACAAAAAACATGGTGTCAAAGTACGGCACAGAATCAGTTCGAATAAACTTCGTCCCTGGATCGATAATATAATTGTTTTTTATGGTAGCACCATTTTTATCCAGGATTTTCCCCCAGACGTTCCCATCGTAGCTATCCCGACTGGTCGGGTCAACACTCACATCCCCATCGTTCCAGGTGACACAATAGCGTTCCGACTTGGAATTATATGACACAGCTGGAAAGATATTATCAACAGTGTCACTGCCGATTGCGACTGTGATTCGAGGTAGGATACGGGTTCCGTCCCAGTTGACTCGATACGCGTAGAGACTAAACGGACCAAGCGATGCACTAAGACCATCCTCGTAGATAATAAAAAAATGTCCTTCATTATCAGAACATATCCATGGGTTTCCCTGATAATTGGTTTCATAGGCTATCGGAAAATCTGTTCCGACTGGATATCCGAGAGAGTTATACAATCTTCCTCGGATGTCATAATCATCGTACCCGTTCCGTGCATCCGCCCAGACTACTAAGAATCGGTTGTTCTGGCTGTCGTAGGCGACCTGTGGATCAAATTGACCGTTGACAGCTGTACAGATTGAAAAACGCATCTGAACCGTGCCATTCGGATACAATAACGCTCCTTTGATGTCCGCGTCATAGCGATACAGCGGTTGATTCGCTGGGTTCTCCTCCCAGACGACAAAATACTTCCCCGCGCCAAACGCGTTGCAGGGGTTTTCAGCATGATATGTTGGATCCCCTGGAATCGACACGTCGATGTCCGTGTTGTTATCAGGGATAGGATTTCCACCATCTTTATCATAGGTCCTGCCATGAATCACACAGGGGACCGTCCGTTCATAATTTGGTAGGGGGATCTCGATATCCTCAGGTCCGAGTCGTTCCTCCCAGGTGACGAGAAATCTATTTGCGCCGTAGATGACATCAGGATCCCATGCGCCTTCTGACGCTGCTTTGAAAGAAACCATGGTATCTGGATGTGTTCTATCCTGCCATGAAAATATCGATGAAAAACTACTTTGATCACTTACGGTTGGATTTCCATAGAACATATAGATCGTGGTCTGTCCTGGGGGCAGGGTTGGAATCTTGACAAAGACATCACAGGTGACTCCATTGACGATGTTGCATTGATAATACGGGAGCTGAGCTCCAGTCAAATCAGTAAAGCGAAGATCATCAAAATCAATTTGCATATCGGTGTCATACAGCACAGTGACGTTCACATCGTAATCATGAAACGTTTCTTGTCCGTTGTTCTGAACAATAATTGGTTTCATGCGTATGAAGGTGGGATCTATCCAAGCAGGATAGGTGTTCTGCATGGAGATCGTTCCGATCGTTGTGTTGATAACAATATTGTTGGAGAGCGTCTGATCGATTTTGCTTCCATTGAAAAACTCGTCCTGCCAGACTTCGATGGACCCGCTCCGTATACCTCCATTGGGTTCAAAAGTACTATGAATATCCGTCTGTTGCGATATACCCTGTCCTACGGTGGTAAGGAGCAGCAGATGCATCGTTAGAACACAGAGGCCTATCTTGGTTATTTTCTCCCCCATACGTATTACCTAACCCCATGGTACGTTGTACCATTGCCCGTTCCAGAGCACGTCCAATGTCCAGTCCCCCGGGATTGGTTCATCACCAAGTATCCAGATGCGGACGAGAGAGCCGTTGACTGAATACCATTGGATGGTTCGGGTGATCTCAATGAAATGTTCCCCAAGTAATCGGAATCCATACTGGTAATTCCCGGTGTGTTGCGGATCATATCCGACCTCAAGGCTGAACTGATCGCCCAATGGTTGTCCGAAGGTATACACCGTGAAATGTCCCGTATCCCCTAACTCCCAGGATAGTTGGAGTTTGCGTGTTGCGTTTATACTGACATTCCCCTGGATCTTGAATGATTGAGTTGCGGTGTTCACGAAGGTTACTGCGACTGCTTTATTGAACTGCAGTTCGATGGAACCGGATTGTCCAACATCAATATCTGCACTGATGGTAAACACCTCTCCTGCGAGGTTCACCCCGATATCAACATCGGTGAGACGGAGAAGTCTGCCGGACCATTCGAAGTTCGATATCTGCCCGTTCAGATAATCCCATGACATGATATACTGATCATCGGTTTGAATACCAAAACCAAGATGGAATAACTCGGTTCCCTCGTCAACCACTGAGATCGTGTTATGGAACAACTGCCCTCCTGAGGTGATTAGACCAAGTTCGACATGGTTATTGGTCTGTGTCGGCAGCTGCCAGAACAGTTCAAGGTAATTGTTTTTAAATTCCAACGTATCATCCAGGATCCATCCGTCATGCGCGATTGAGAACGAAAGCGTTGGACTTCCACTGCCGGTGTCCCGTGTGAGGATCACCTGTCCGGTCCGTTGCTGTCTGTCGACAGCCCAGGAAAGCTCAAGATGGCTGTTTCGAAGCTCAAGTGCTTTGGTAAAGGTCCAATTGTGATATTCGATGATCGTAGAGAAAGTCATGACACTTTCAGAGTCTCTGGTGATATTGAAAAACCCGGTGCTATTGATAAGATCGATTTTCCATTTCATCTGCACAAAATTATTTTTCAACTCGAACGATTTTGTCACTGTCAGATCTTTATGCTGCAGGGAGACATTTAATGTTCTAACCTCATCAAGTCCTCGTTTTAGGGTGAGGTTCCCGGTTCCATCCAGCAGGTTCACCCCACTTTCAAATCTGAGTTTTCTAGGAAAATTTTCCAAGGAGATGAAGGGACGGTCGTTTCCAAAGAACGATAACGAAAGACGTCTGACATCCTGCGACATATTCAGCTCCGCAAAACTTGATGCAGCAAGATCCCCAAGTGTCCCAAGGCTAAGACCCCATGAGGCGGAGATCCGCTGAGGCAAACTTACCACATGAAAAGTGACAAGGTTCCCATTTTGTATCGAATCTATTGAATACGAAATGTTGTACGACCGATCGCTCTCATAGAGGAACTCCCGTGATCCGAGAATCGTTAAATCAAAGGTCATATAGCTTGGTAAGGGATCAAGCATGATACTTTGGATAATGTCATCAAGGATTCCACCTTCTGCACGCAGCGATATCTTTGTCTGGACACCCGCGCTTCTACCAAACTCATAGCTGATTTTTGCTTCACGAGGTATCGAGGTGATTGTCAGCTCGGTTGCTGGTTCAAAGGCGATGGAATAGGTGCGTTGGAATAGTTCATTTCCCGTGTTATCGACAGTAAGGTAGCTTGTGAAAAACGTAAGTTTTGATCCGCTCTCTATGTTCTCTGGTTTAATGGATAATCGGAAGACACGAGGATCGTTGATGCTTTCTCTCCCGATGTAAACGGTTGTGTTGATGTGATTTGTGCCTCCTTGTCCTGTTTGTGATTGATAGCCTATCTTTGTCGCGAAATAAGGATTATTGTTCTCTGAGGGTTGACCTCCTTCAAGCATGACGAAGGGGAATCGTATTTCGACTGAGACTTCGTATTGTTTTGAGGTGTCGCATGTTGTGATGATGTCACATTTGGTTTCGACCACTTTCTCAGTGTTGTTCATGATTTTTGTGCGGATAAACCGTAAATCGACGTTTGTATCGTCTCTGTTTTGCATAGAGACGCTAAATTGTTTCGATTCACCTGTGTTTAACATTGAGGCGAAATCGGTCATTCCAAGTTGTAAGGGGGTTGTGATGGTCTCGCCCCCATCATATTTTGTATTCACCCAGGCACCAAAATCCTCTCGACCGACTTTTAAATAGAACACTTTTATAGAATCTGATGCGAGTTCATGGTCTGTCTCATCGTATGCGATGACTGAGATCGTGTAAAATCCTGAGGGGAGACTCATATCTCCTCCTAATCCATCCATTGTTCGATAATCCCACCGTATCGTCTCCCAACCAGTTAGCATTTGTCGGGCGACAAACTTTACGTGGTGGATATCAGTGTAGACTGTATCGAGGTTGATGCTGCGGCCAACTACGACTGCGTACCCGAGTCCAAACATGCTAGCGAACGTCATTTTGATTGGTTGAAGTTTAAATAGATACAGATAGCCTGCTGCCGGGGTTACAATGCTTATGGATGGGTCATTATTCATTGTTCTTTGAATTAGAGATTGTTGATGATTTTCCAATGCATTATCTGGAGATATTTGCTTTTCAGTACCGTACCCGAAGGCTCCAACCGAGATTAAGGGTGAGCATACAAGACTTATAATCATTATTATTACAATTTTTTTTCTCAACACGATTCACCTCTTCATGTTTTGTGGTTATCCCCGTTATTTAGATGTCTCTTTTATTTATAACGATATCGGTTTATATTTTGTATTGTATTGTGATAAAGCCATATATAATCCTTCTGATAAAAACGTAAATACGAAGGAGAGTTGGATTTATTTTAATCATACTTTCTTAAGATGTTCTATAGTATACTATGAAGGGATTCTATTTTATCTTTAGATATGATTAAAATATTGAAAGATAAGCTTATATATAAGAATCCCTATATATTTTAAGTAGGTGAATAATATGAAGAATAATACGAAAAAGTTTTTAAAGGCTGGTCTGGTCATGTGTATCGCAGCATTGTTTATTGGAACATCTGCAGTTGCGATTACAATTAACCCCGAAAAAATAGCCTTCGCTTCAACAAAAAAGACAGCGAATCTTACTAACCCGACACGAGATGAAGTTGAATTAAAGTACTATGATGAAGCAAACCTTGATCAAGTCATTGGTCTATCTGGGGGTACTCCACCCTACATTTGGAAATCCGCAATTCGATTAACACAAGATGAAATGGCACCATATGCGGACTGGAATTTAACAAAAGTAAATGTCGCATTCTCAGCAGATAACGGACAAGCTGAAATCGATGTTCAGATTTTTATTTATGATAAGGGGACAAGCTCAACAAAACCTGGCGCAGTCATCGTAAGTGACACCACCGCTCATTTAGACACCACTGGAGTCACCACAATCCCATTAACCACACCAGTTGACCTCGCAGGACATGAAGAAATCTGGGTCGCAGTTCAATGGACTCAAACCGAAGCAGGCCCTGGTGTTTATTACGCCTGGCTTGACACCTTATCAGGCCCGCATGTTACGGATAAAAGCGACTTTTGCAACCTAGGTAGCGGCTGGACTCAATTGCACATTGCACTTCCATCAGCAGATGGTCGTTGGGGAATAGGCGCAATTGTTGAAGGTGCTGGACTAGCGGAATTATCGATTGGCAACATTAAAGGACCAATGGGTATTAAAGCTGATGTGTCAAACATTGGTGCGAATGTTGCAAACAATCTCGAATGGTCAATTGCAGTCACCGGTGGTATTCTGAAGAAAGTAGATAAAAGTAACACGGGAACCGCAGCGACACTCGCCGCTGGAGCATCAACTCCGATAAGTCTTGGAACATTTATTGGATTTGGTAAAATCAGCATCGTCATAACCGCAAAGGCACAAAACGCTCTTGAAGTATCAGCGACAAAATCCGCATTCTTACTTGGGCCTTTTGTCCTTAGTATAAAGTAAGACCACCAATCTTTTTTTTTTTTTTTTTTTTTGTATTCTTTACTTCTTTCGTATAAAAATTTTAGGTAATCTATAAAAAAAAAAATTGTTGTATGGGTTATTTTTCTTTTACTTATGGTGTTGTGTTTTTTGCAGGGGTATAGATCTTCCGGATAATCGATGATTTGCACGGGTGGCAGACCCCTTGTGCTACTTCACTCATGTGTAATAGTTGTTTTCCGCATGCCCAGCAGAAGAAGACGTCATCCTCTTTTAGTTCCTTTATTGTCTGTTTACATTGAAAACAGATGCGTTGTGATATCTCATCGACTGCCTCGAGTTGTTTGCCGCAGGACCAGCAGAAAAATCGCTTATTTTCCTCCATTTCGTCTAAACTTTCCAACTTCATAGGCATCCATTCCAAACAGGTTCTTGTATCCTACTGTTTCGAATCATGTTTCGTATATAAACGGTTTTCTCATCAGTAGGTATTATTTTTTATAGATCCCTTCTTCTGTGATATATCCGGTGACGTACTTCTTTGGTGTTACATCGAAGGCTGGATTCCGGACCGACACCCAATCTGGCATAATGTTTTTCCCAGAGATCTCAGTTATTTCTTGTCTTCCTCGTTCTTCGATGATGATCTGCGAGCCGTCTCTGAGATGTGGATCAAATGTACTTGCTGGTGCAGCGACATAAAACGGGATGTTGTTTTCCTTTGCGACCACCGCTTTCTCATAGGTTCCTATCTTGTTTGCAAAATCACCGTTTTTCGCAATCCTGTCTGCACCGACAATCACCAGATCGATGTCTTTTTTTCTCATGAAATAGCCTGCAGCGTTGTCCGCGATCAATGCATAGGGGATTCCTTCGTGGAAAAGCTCCCAGGCGGTCAGCAGGCCTTGAAGTCGTGGTCGTGTTTCATCAGCGTAGATGAATATCTTTTTTTGTTTTTCATGAGCATTTCGTAAGGGGGCTAACGCAGTCCCATGGTCTATAGTCGCTAACGCTCCAGCGTTACAATGGGTCAAAATTTTCATAGAATCTTTGATTACTTTCTCCCCGTTCTCCCCTATTTTCTTACAGTTGGTTATGATTGTCTCTGCATAGGCTGCTGCTGCGTCAAAGGCGTTTTCATCATGGTCTATCGCTTCTGTCATAGAGTCAACTGCGTAGAAGAGGTCATATGCAGTCGGTCGTGTCGATTTGAGGAGATCTGCGGATTTCTTAGGGTTTTGTCGTCCGAATGCCATACCATAGGCTGCTGCTGCGCCAATAGCAGGTGCTCCACGGACCACCATGTCGTTAATTGCATAAGCGATATCATCGATGGTTCTGGCTGTATAGATTTCAAAAGAGGTTGGGAGTTTTCGCTGATCGATGAATTTCACACATTGTCCTTCTTGCCATAATGCTCGATATTCTTTTCCGTCGATTTTCATTTTTCTACCCCTAGATATCGAATGAGTGTGTCATGAATTTCTTTTCCATTTATGCCTACAAAGACGATCCCTTCGTTTTGTATCAACACTGTTTTTCCATTTCGTAATGCCCGGAGGATTTCCTTGGCACGCTCCAGGGTCCCTGGTTTGGTGTCTTTCTCTGTTGTTGGGAGTGTGTTCTGAAATCTCTCAAAAAGAGTTGTGCTGTTGATCTGCAGGACCGCATTGACATCATGACGTGCTTTTTGAATGATCCAATGTTCCGGGGTCTCCAACGTCGGGTCGTTCAACCCGATCACCATCATGATGTTTTTCAATGGGTCGTAATCAACGATTTCTACGATGTCCTGTTGTGTTATTTTTTTTAGATCAACGTTTTTTGCATTGATGAGAAGGCGTTTGCCGTAATCCAGACTCAGGATCCCTGTGTCTTTGTCAGTCAACCCGAAGTCTTGAAGGCTCTGGCCGAGAGTAATCATTTCGGATAGCAAGGGACAATTGCTTGTTTCCCTTGAGACAAAAATCGTATGGAGGTTGGGAGCTGGAAGAATTCGTTCAGTCATAACAAGATGGTAACAAGGATGAGATTTTTTATGTTTTGCCTAGGGGTCGCTTCAGAGGATCCGGATACCGCCTTTGCTGGTAATCTCGATATCACGTGGTTTTAATGTATGTTTCGTCCCTCGCATCTTTCGTACCGTGAGTTTCCTGCGATCCATCGATGGATCGAGATCAAGCACAAGGATTCCATCCACGAGGAATTCAGACACTGAGTCCCGTGAAAGATTCCGTGATCCTTCTGTGATTTCCGATGTAACCAGTGCGGTGCACGCATCTTCCTCTAAGATACGTAGCAACCTGCGGACATGCATCCGTGTCGCTTGGATAGAATCCAGGGGAAGCGGTGTGTTGACCATGGTGTCTCCTACGGGGATGATCTCCGATCCTCTGTTTACCACCCATACCGGCATTTCTGACAGCGGCGTCAGGGAGTCGAGAACGACTCGTGAATACTTTCCCATACGGATCTCATCTTCCATATCCTTATGCACTGTGTGTTTCTCCAAATCCAAATACAAGAATTTCAGTTGACCGCTTTTTACAGCCCCGTCGAAGTTAAACCCTAATTTATTAGCTTGGTTCACGAGGTTGTCGATCCGCTCATCCGAGGTTAAAAACAAACATTTTTCCTTATTTTTCACGCCAGTGTCAAGGTATTGGAAACAGACAATTGTTTTTCCTGTACCTGGGGTACCTGCGATTAGGGTGACGCTACCTTTTGGGTAACCGCCCTGAAGGAGCTCATCAAGTCCTGCTATTCCTGTACCAACCCTTCTATCCTCTGTTGATGTATGGTACTCCATCCCATAATTCTCCATTCCACACCACCTTCTGTGAAAATTTTTTTAGTTTAGCTGCGATTGTTATGAGGTAATCACTTAAAAACGTTTCTTTGAGGGAAGAGAAAAGAGAGAAAAGGAGGTTAGTTATCTCGTCTGTTCGTGCAGATGAAAAACAAGGATTTGTCCACGAGTTCTAACTCACCAAATCTGTGTGTACTTAACTGTTTGTTTTTTTCGAATAGCATAATTCTGCCTCTCCCGAATCGCGACAATAGCCTTGGGTTATTTAACGCTTTCTTTTTATTTCTTCCTCCTGGTTTATCTGAAGACTAGGATGTCTTACCGTAAATTTCTAATAGGAAATGAGGCTTCCACCTAGCAACGGATGTTCTTCGTATGTTAAAATTAGATATGCATGTTCACTCCTGTTTTTCTAATGATGGAGTTGGGACCCCTCAGGATCTGATCAAAGCATTACAAAAACGAGGTCTTCAGGGTATGGCTCTGACGGATCATAACACCATCAAAGGCTATCGTACGATACAAACGATGATACCTAGTGATTTTCTCGTCATCCCCAGCGTTGAAATCTCAACTGCGGATGGGCACCTGTTGGCGATTAATGTGACAGAGGACATCCCCGCAGGTCTTTCAGTCGAAGAAACGGTTGAGCGTGTGATTGATGCCGGTGGAGAACCTATTGTTCCTCATCTTTTTCGTCTTCTTTCTGGGATTAAAAAAGAGAAATTAAAGGCGATACGACCCAGAGTCTCTGCCATAGAGGTGTTTAATGGCTGTAGCGTCCCCAACACGAACCTGAAAATCGCTAAAGTTGCCCATGCATTCAATCTTGGTGGTACGGGCGGAAGCGATTCTCATGATCCTGCCTTTGCAGGATATGCGTATACCGTTGTTGATTCAACCGATCTACGGATTGAAACGGTTCTCTCTGAAATGAAGAAGAAAAAAACCTGGGGTGAAGGAGTCACTATGCCACTTATCTACCGACGAGATCGTATGGTCCTTTCCATCCGACAATATATATCACGAGGATTCAAACGAATCTAAGAGTTTTTTTCTAAAACGAGTAATTATTCAACAAATCGATTCTGTATCGTCTAAATATAAAAGACGATGGAGATTTATTACTATAATTAACAGGAAAATTGATACCTTGGTCGATGCGCCAAATCAAGCGTTTGTATGTACCATCCATGTTTATATATATGGACGATGTATATCATGTACTGATAGGGGATAATATATGAAGAAACATACCAATTCAATACGAGTTAATTGGAAGCAGGTTTTTGTCGTCTCGATAACATGTCTGATGATCTGTTCTGTCGCAGCTCAATCAAATCAAACAACTGCGAACCAGGATGTCAAACGAACCTATTCTTTTAGCAGCCCATCTCTTGAGACCGTAAACATAGCAGGAACGATCTATGATCGTGTTACTTTAGATGACTGTTACTCTGCTGGAAGTGCTGGGGAACCAAAAATACCTTCCAGAGGGGTCTTTCTCCTCTTACCCCCGGATTCGCAGGTCAGTGGAATAGAGATAACAACGGGTAAGAAAGTCATTCTTGGTTCAGGGTTTAATGTAGAACCGACCAGTCAAGCGATCCCGATATCTCAAACAGAGAATATACCGATCCCTGTTCCCAATCAGGCTATCTATCAGTCCGATGCTACATACCCTGGGAAACTGTTCACTCAAGTCGGCGTCCAATCTTTCCGAGGATATGAAATTCTTGTGCTACTTTTACATCCTGTGCAATATAATCCAGTGACCGGGGAACTTTTCTACTACACAAGCTTGGAAGTCTCAGTACAAACCGCCGAAACTGGTTTCCAATCAGCATTATACCGAGGGCTTACCCAGGATATAACTGAGGTTCAACAGAAAGTAGATAATCCAGAGATGATCCAAGCATATACCCAACAATACACTTCAACACCAGCATCCTTTGAAAACTACGATCTCCTCATTATTACGACCGATGCCTTAAAAACCGGTTTTGAACCTTTAAAACAAGCGCATGATGCCACCGGTGTCGCAACAGTGATAAAAACACTGACAGATATCGGCGCAAGCGATCTGGATAGTATCCGAAATTATATCCGCGATGCCTATACCAACTGGGGAGTGGAATATGTCCTCATTGGAGGAGATGACAATATCATTCCTGCCCCAATCCTATTTGTGTCAGGGATGGATGAAAATGTTACCTATTACGAAGACACCATGCCTGCTGATCTGTACTATGCCTGTCTTGATGGCCCCTATAACTATGATAATGATGGGTACTGGGGCGAACTCCATGATGGAACCGGTGGAGGCGATGTCGACCTCATCGCAGAGGTCTATGTCGGAAGAGCATGCGTTGGTTCCACAGCAGAAGTAAATAATTTCGTTACTAAAACAGTCGCCTACATCAATAGAGACGTCAATGATCCTTATCTGAAAAAAATATACTTAGCAGCGGAATACCTTGGGGATTACGGTATCGCAAGTTATGGTGGAACCTATATGGATCAACTTGTTAATGGATCGACAGATGATGGATATACCACCGTTGGTATATCTTCAGATGATTACGTGATTAATAAATTATATGATTCCCCCAGCTATGACTGGCCATCATCAGCGATTATTTCCATCATTAACAATGGAGTTCATGTCATTAATCATCTTGGTCACGCAAATGAAGTTTATAATATGAAAATAGATACCTCTGATGTTGATGGACTGACGAACCCCTCAAATCGAACTTGCTTTATCTATTCCCAGGGATGCATCGCTGGTGCTTTTGATTATAGTGACTGCATCGCGGAACATTTCACGATAAAAACAACACATGCTGCGTTTGCAGGGATCTGGAACGCACGCTACGGGTTCTTCTGGTCCTATAGCACCGATGGAGATTCACAGCGACTCCATCGTCAGTTCTGGGATGCGGTTTTCGGTGAAATGATACCTGAGATCGGACGTGCGAATCATGATTCAAAAGAAGATAACCTTCCTATCATCAGCCGATCGTGCATACGGTGGTGTTACTATGAAACAAACCTCTTCGGTGATCCAGCATTAAAAATAACTGAAATAACCAACAATCCTCCAGCTAAACCTTCATTACCCTCGGGTCCAACATCTGGAAAGACCGATGTTGATTATACGTTTAGCACAAGTACGACTGATCCTGATGCCGGTGCCCAATTATTTTATCAATGGAGCTGGGGAAACGAAGAAAGCGATTGGCTCGGCCCCTATACCTCAGGACAATTAATGCAAGCGATTCATAAATGGTCG
The DNA here is from genome assembly GCA_002506745.1 of Euryarchaeota archaeon UBA33. Taxonomy (GTDB): domain Archaea; phylum Thermoplasmatota; class E2; order DHVEG-1; family DHVEG-1; genus SM1-50. Next base: position 693 of record DAYE01000086.1, on the reverse strand, counting down.
ACCGCAGGGGATTATCAGGTGAAGGTCAGAGCAAAAGACAATAATGGGTTTATGAGTGCATGGTCTGATTCGTTAACGATTCAGATTGTTGAAGGGTCTAATATCGAGATTGGAACGATCTCAGGTGGCATGAAAATCACTGCTGAAATAAAAAACACAGGAATTATCAATGCCTCGCATGTCAACTGGACCATCACCCTGCAAGGTTTGGTTCTCTTCGGACAAGAAAAAACCGGAACTCTCCTAGGAATCTCTTCTGGGGCTAGTTTGGATGTTTCCACAGGATTAATCCTTGGTCTTGGAACAGTCGATATTACTGTTACTGCTGCGGATGTTCAAAAAACAGCAACCGCATTCCTGTTAGGACCGTTCGTTCTGAACATCAGGTAATCTTCCAAACAGATCTTCTCGTCGTTCACTACGGAAAGATTCAGAGTTGATACACACAAAAGAATCAAAATGATAGGACCACCATGGGAACAGTGGTTTTATCACAATCTTTTTACAAGCGATTATTAGAAATGATAGCCTAGGTTCTAATAGTTGATACTGTTTTAAGACAAAACTATAAATAAGAAAAAAAAGAGGGGGGGGCGTGTTTTATTTTACTCCAAGGACGAATGGTCCGAGGACAAACCCGCTTGCGGTTGTCTCTGCGGATACGCCCTCTTCGCACGTTGCTGATACGACGAT
>DAYE01000099.1 GCA_002506745.1 Euryarchaeota archaeon UBA33 | reverse complement strand
AAAGGTTAAATTTTACATGTATTTTGGGGTTCAAATCCCTTCCCCTGCACTTTTCCTTTTTCAATCGTAGATTTTCAAGAATTTTTTAATAGATATCCCAGACAATCACTTTTCTTTAGATGCCCTGTGTTAGTGTCACAATTTTTATAAGAAAACCATTTGGAAAAGATAATATGCCCCTTATGTTTCTGGGAAATACTTGTATGTTGAGTTTTCGAGAGATGAAAGATAGGGAATACATCCCTCATGGAACCTATCTGAAACTACTTATTGGTGGTGCTCTTTCTTTGAGTAAAGTGTTATTAAGTAACCCTGGTGAATTGAAAAAACTCCGGACGATCCAAGGTTCTGAAGAACGATATATCAGACCAAAAAGACCCTATGAATTACCGCTTTTTAAGGAAGGGATGCGATGTGGCGTCACGGACGAGAAATACCTCAGACCGACACTGTATTGTAACCCATGCGCCCCTGAGGTTGTGGCTCTTGCCCACGAGCTTGGCGCATTTCAGAAAACAGACTATGAGTTCGCAAAAGCTGCTTTTGAATTCGTCAAAGAAAAGCTTGATTTAGAAATTTGCCAGATGGATCCTGTGGAAGAGACTATACGCCGGGGTACCGGAACCTGTTTTCATTTAATCTCGGTGTTCATCGCATTGTGTCGTTGCGCTGGAATCAAGGCACGATATAAGACGTTTGCGATGAACATGATTCAAACATGGTACGATTCTATGGTTGGGTCCGATCCATTAGTAAAAAAATGGTATGACCAAATGGGATTCTTTATGATGGAAGGAGAAGGAGAGGTATTCATTGATGGAAAATGGGTCCCTGCACATGTTGGACCTACCGCAGAACGGCAAGCAGCAGGCGGCATCCCCATTACGAAGTTTGGTGAGGGTTCTCTTGGCATCTGGTTCTTTGCACTGCCTGGAACAACGATGAATATGGAATCGATCCCCTATGGGTTAGGTGCAGGAGCCAATCTTTTAAAAAGGATTGCTCCTGGTTCCATGGAACGTGTCAATATCAGCATTCAACATCAAAATAAAATGGGAAAAAAAATAATTGAAGATGCAGGCGGAAAAGACGCCTATGACGTAATGGCACGTAAAAAACGCGCGTCGCAAGCACCAACTCTTGATTTATCAGATAAAAAAGGAATAGTGTTCGAGGAGTGAACAGCCTATGCGTTCTGGTGAGGAGAAAAAGATTACTGGTTTGAAGAATCCTCAAACCCGTCGATATATCCTGTACCTTGTCATCTTCATGGGTATGATCGCACTCATGGATCAGTACCTCTCATTCATCGAGACAACAGCGATCCCGAACATACTTCGTGAGTATTCAGTGACTGATGCACAATATTCATGGTGGAAAGCACTGTATTTCATCCCAACGTTTTTGATTTTCCTCCTCAACGGACTCACCGATATCATCGGCAGAAAAAAATCCCTACTCATCCTCATATTATTGTTCGGGCTTGCGTCACTTGGAATCGTCTATGCTACTCCCTCATTCCATCTGTACATGCTATTTTTTGCAATCATTACGTTTGCGACCGTCTCGAACATGTGGACCATACCGATCAGCGAAGAAGCACCAGCGGAAAAACGCGCGAAATACCTCTCCATTATTTATTTCATGAGTTTGATTCCTCTTCAAGCAATTATACCGGTATTACTCTCTCGTTATGGACTGAGTTGGAAATGGATGTACGGGGTCGGATTCCTGTTCATGATACCAGTAATTGTCATGTGGTTTTTCATGAAGGAAACAAAACGATATGACCTCATCAAAGAAGAACGAAAACTTGGCAAACGAAAGAAACATTTCTATGGTATTGGGGTTATTAATCGATGTGATTTTAAATACATCATTTTTTCAGGAATTATCTGGATGTGCTGGCTGATCGTCTCGATGTTTGTCGTCTGGGCTGGTCATTACTTCATGGACATCCATGGATATACCTTGGATCAATGGTCCATAACGTTACTAGGCAGCCTACTCATGATGATGGCTGGAGCGGTTATCGGTGGCTGGACAATGGATAGGATGGGGAGAAAAACCGGTCTTATTATCGGATGCGCGGGACTTGGATTGTTCGTCGTACTCATAGGATTGACCCCTGTCCCGATCGCTCGTTTCATGGCGATGATCACTGGATTTTTCCTTGGGTTTTCCTATACGTGGATTATCGTGTATATCCCTGAAATTTTCCCAACGGAGCGACGAGGGAGTTGTATGGGTTGGACAACAACCACAGCACGAGTCTCGTATGTCCTGGGACCGGCACTTGCTGGAATCATGCTGACTGTTTCTCCCTCCATGCAATTATTTTGGATCCTCGGGGGACTTCTGATGATTGTGCCAATCGTTCTTGTATTCCTCTTCCACCCCTATGAAACAAAATTAAAGGAACTTGAAGAAATCGAGGAAAAACGACAATCGAGTTCCTAGAGTAGTACACTGCTCTAACATTCTTCAGATATTTTCTCAGCAGAATCTCACTCGAAAAGAAATCATACATTTTTCTTAGAGCGCTTCTGCGGGGTACTTCAGAATCACTCACTTTTTGGTAAAAGACTTCGAAAAAGATGACATGGAAATCGGTACGGGTTGTACAACAAGTCCTTTATAACGCGAACGACAACACTATTTGTTGAGGAACTCTTATGAAAACAATCCTGCGGAGAAAAGACAATACCAGTATTTTCTGTCCACCTGTTCATCAAAAATACCCCCAATCCTCTAAAACGAAAGGTATTCAATTGATGATTGCGTGTTTCATCATCGTAATCGGACTTTGTATTATCATCATCACGCAATAAACAACAGGTCAACCCTCCTTGTATAAACCCCCCTTTTTTTTCGAAATTTATATAAAATAGGACGTCCTAATAGACACATAACGACAGTGAGCAAAGGACCGTAGATACATGATCAGTGTCAAAATCTACCGACAAGGTGATAACGTTGTTATCGGTGCCTGCGACGAGCACCTTCTAGGCAAGAAGTTCCGCAAAGGAAAACTCCAGATTGATGTAGCGAAAAGCTTCTATGACGGGGAACGAATCGATAGGAAAGTCTTGGGATCTTTTCTGCGTGATGCGACAATAGCAAATCTCGTCGGAAAAGAAACTGTGGCATGTGCAATTGACCTTGGATTGGTCGATCCTCAATGTATTTTAAAGATCAAAGGAGTCCCTCACGCTCAGATCGTTCAAATGATTTGATTGGCATATTCATTCTTTTTGTAGTAGTGTGTTTATTTTTTTCCTCATGTTCTCATAGTGCGTTCCCATCCAATAGTACTTGGAACAAACAGGGCAGACCCAGAACTTGTTTCTGGTTTGGAACACTTTTTCAGGCAGCTTGTCCTTGATTCCTTCCTTTTCAATAGAACGAAGAGGGGTATTACACAGCGTACAACGAGTGAGTATGAGCTTCTCATCGAGGGGTATTTTCTTAAGTGCCTGTCGTAATTGTGCGGTGAGATCCGTCGTCTGTATCTCTAAAACAGGGACGAGTGTTTTTTTCGCCCGTATTAACAATTCCTTATCCCGAGAGAGAAGCAGTCGCTTCTCATCGTGTGCTATTCGGAGGATACGATCGTCATTCATGGTCGCATCTGGATAGAATGTGTCATGTCCAAAAATCCGTAACCATTTCGCAAGGGAGCCAAGCATGTGATCGCAGAGCAGCTTCATTAAAGATGATAACTAATTGAAGGATTTTGTCTTTTCTACCCAGTGCATTGTCGCTTGTTTTAAAGGTATTTTCGTACTTCAAGCATGTCGTAGTTGTGGTTTCCTGCATTATCGTATACAATCACAATAATGGTGTGTTTGTGCAAAAAGAACGATGGTTGGGACCATTCCCAGACGTAGGGTTCTTGGGTATCGACAAAATTCGGATTCACTGAGTCATCAATAAGAAACTCGACTTGGGCAATCCCTGATTGTGCATCTGATGCTTCCACTTGGATAGTGATAGGACCATAAATGATTGTGTTTTTCCTGAATAGCCCGGAGAACAGGTGAAAGCCCCAGAGATACAACCCATTACTTGGTGTTTGGATCTTGACGATAGGTGGAATTGTATCTTCACCAGCGTAGGGTGCCATCAGAGGATAGCGATCTATGTTGATTCCTTCAGGGATCGCATAGGGCGTATCACCGAAACCATCTCCATCATCATCAAAACCAGTGTAATCACTCCAATAGTTACCTCCGGATGGATACCCGTCATCCCAGATGTTGGCCGCATCATCATAAGCTTGATGGCGGTTTGTCTTGAAATTATTATGATAGATATAGTTATTGGATGCTTCTGAAATACCAATTCCTGCATAGAAATTATCCGCAATGGTGTTCCCAAAAATATGGATTCCTGTACATCCTGAGTTTAGAGTTATTCCGTTCCACCCATTATCAGAGATTTTATTGTCTACTATCTGTATATTCTTAATAGATTGTTTCAGTATGATGCCTTGGAAGTTATCATAGATAGTATTTTGCATAATGGAACAATTATTTCCGCTTACGATGATCCCAGCATTTTGTTCCCCGGCTCCACTGTGCTGGATCATGAATCCACTAATGGAGACCTCATCAGCGCAGATGGTGATGACATCACCGGTGAATCTCCCATCGATAATACTGCAATCACCATGGACTCCGACGAGAATTATGGATTTGGAAATACAGAGATGCTCCCAAAAAACTCCTGTGCCGCTAACAATCAGCTGACCATCCTGGGTGTCATCATCATTGATTGCTGCTTGAATCGATAAGAAAGTCTCATGGGTATCAGTGTTGCGGATGGAACCATAGGGGTGGATAAGCGGATAGCGATCGGTTGAGCTATTCCCTGTTGGGTAGGGGATATCCCCCATCCCATCCTCATTCGCATCGGTACCCTCGTAATCATCCCAGTAATTTCCACCATCAGGATATCCTCCATCCCATATGCTATTTGCAAGGGCATCAAATGCTTGATAGGTATTTCCAACAATGTTATTGTGATAGATTGTGTTGTTGTATCCTTCCATTATGTAGATTCCATAATAATTATTGTCTTCTATGCTGTTGTTGAAAATCGTATTATAGGGTGTATGTATTAAGATGCCAGCGTTGTTTGGATTACTTCCACAATGCGTAATTTTAAATCCAGAAATCGTAACACCTTCTGCGATGATTTTCACAACGGTTCCGAAATCATCACCGGTAATTACGGTGCTGTCTTTCCCCTCACCGATTAGTTCAAGTGAAATTGGGATGACAATATTCTCTGTATAGCGACCTCTGAGGACCCGGACGGTATCTCCACCATTCGCATAGTCAATGCCATCCTGGATAAACTGGTAAGGATGCTCCATGCTTCCATCCCAGGGTCCGGCGGTGTTACTATCATCAACATAGATGGATGATCCTCGCTCTGTTGTGTGGTGTCCCTTTTCTTGTAGGTCATTAAAAAGGCTTGCAGATCCCGGGATGATGAAGAGACATGCGATAATGAAAGCTAAGAATGCTTGGTAGATGGGTTTGCTCTGATATTTTTTGTTCATGTCTTTTCCTCCGTCTTCTTAAGAATTCGAATTATATTTTTTATCTCTTATGATGTTATATTAATAGAATATTTAAATATTTGCTGATGCATCATTAGGAGTTTATCGTCATAGGTTCAAAAATCGTCCATTCTTATAAATCAATTCATTATCAGCGTAGACTTCCCCGTTTTTTCGCAGATCACAGACCATATCCCAATGCAAGCTAGATTTATTTTTACTTCCTGTTTCAGGAAATCCACTGCCGACCGCAAGATGGATCGTTCCACCAATCTTTTCATCAAACAACGTGTTTTTCGTATAGTTCCTCACCCCGTAGTTCGTGCCAAACGCGAACTCCCCTAATCGTTTTGCACCAGGGTCCATCGCAAGCATGGAGTGCAGGAAGGATTCCCCTTTTGATGCGGTTGCTTTCACCACGACTCCTTTCTTGAACCAGAGAGTGATATCATTGACTTCTCGGCCGCTATACGACCCTGGGAACGAATATCTGATATGTCCTTCCGCTGAGGTCTCGATTGGGCCGGTGAAAACCTCACCGTCGGGGAAGTTCTCTGTTCCCGAACAGTTGATCCATCTTCTGCCTGTGACAGACACCCGAAGATCGGTGTCCTTTCCAATAACATGGAGGTTCTTTTTTTTGCTAAGCAATGTTCGTATCTTTTCCTGGTCTCTTTGGACGGTTCTCCAATATTTGATGGGGTCTTTTGCATCGACATGTGCGGCATTGAAAACAAAATCCTCATAGTCCGCAAGAGACATTTCGGCATCTTGAGCGGATGCCTGGGTTGGGTACTGGGTGATACACCAACGGAGTTCTTTTTTTGCGGCTCGCTCAAGAAAAATTCTTTGGATCTGTTGATGGGCGACGCTACTGATCGCTTGTTTTTTCGGGTCTATGTTGGTCATGTTCCGCGTGTTCTCAGGGCTGATGATGGAAAGGCTGGCATCAATTTGTTCTATTTCGAATTTACTGAGAGGAGAGACGTATTTGAGTTGTTGTTCTGAGGAGTATTTATAATAAATCTCTGCGAGACCATCGATACCAATATGAGTGAAGGGGTTTGCTCCAACCTTGACTGCTTGGTGATAGACTTCTTTGATTAATGGTGCAGCGAGATGGCTGCCTGAGATGACAAAGAGATCGTTTTTCTTTAGACCTAATGAGTACCGGACTAATATGGTAGCAAGTTTTTCCAATCGTTTGTCAATCATACCTGATTCCCTATCTGAGAACAAGTGAAATCATAAAAGAGTTTCTGGTCGATTTAGATTTTCTCCCAGTCTTTTAATACGGATTCCCAGTGATATTTTTTGATCTCAGGGATTTCATCGAGTTTCCTAATGATACGCTCGTAGCCTTTCATCAGAGTACGCGTCGAGACCTTGACGATGAAATCATTTTTTCCAGAGGTAGCAGACACATGTGAGACGCCGCGGATGTCCCATAACTTCTGCATCGTCTCTCGTATAGGACTTCCAGGCTTCACGGTAATGAAAATATATGATTTGACCACGGTGAGTGCAAAGGAGATGATACCCATGACGATGAGAACCATTCCGATTACTTTGATGATGAGCATCACCGGGTCTGTGGAAAACTCGCTAATAAGACCTAACTGGAGGAGGAGGATGGAAAACGGGATTGCAAAGATGATGGTCGAGGCGCGAATCGCGTTGTTCACACTGGCTTTTCCCATACCAAGAGAACGAATATACAGGACATAGGCGAAGAACGTCGCTCCCATGGTCAGACAGAGTAAACCGAAATAATACGGGTCGATCGATGTCGTAATGCCGGCGATGAGATGGCCACCGCTGGTGAAAAGATCATAGATAAAGACTAGGAGGGCTGTAAAGATACAGGAAAAGATGATGTTCCAGAAACGGATATTAATCGAGTCATTTGGTTTATTGTTGATTCTCATGATTTTTAGTTTTCTTTGGTAGATGGAGAAGACAGCCCAGGTGGGGTTCACAACGAGGAAGACGATGAGGATTGGAATTATCTGAAACTGTCCGGTTAGGCTAATGGATGCGAGGATTGCCCCGAAGGTGACGATGACAGATGATTGAATTTCGACAAGTGTCGGGACGTCTTTTTCTGTAATTGACTCCATAAGCAGAAGATACAAGATGACGATCTGGGAAAACGACAGGATTACACTAGGATCTTGCACCACTGAGACAATAGCGCAATACCCGACCGTGTTGATCGCGTTCATCAGACCAGCAATTAGATGGTATTTCATCTCGCTTTTCTGGACCATGCGAAGGTTTTTGAAGGAAGGATCAAGGATTTTTGCTCCAAGGCTTTTTCCTTTGATTTTTATGGTAAGAAGTAGTGAAATGAGAAGAGTGATGATGGCTCCGACGAAAAAAAGTGAAAACGCGAACGCCCATGGATCATATTTAAACACGGGTTGACCGCCAACAAAGCTATCGACGCCGGTCACTGCTGCGGCTATAAAAGAAGACGTGATCGCCAGGACATAAAACAG
>DAYE01000017.1 GCA_002506745.1 Euryarchaeota archaeon UBA33 | reverse complement strand
ATTTTTTAAAACAACATTTACTTTTCAGATGCGTAAGCACCAAAAAACCTTTAAGAACCTGTCTCTTCACAGTGTTCGCAGATATGAGAATCGCAATCGTGTTAAAGGACCGATGTAAATCAAAGCGATGCGCGCAAGAATGTATTAAATTCTGCCCGAGAGTTCGCGCTGGCGATGAAACCATTGTCATGGGTGAGGATGGAAAACCAATCATTTCTGAGGATCTTTGTGTCGGCTGTGGTATCTGCATTAACAAATGCCCATTCGAAGCAATCAAGATTATCGGGCTTGCTGAAGAACTCAAAGAAGATCTTGTCACTCAATTCGGGAAAAACGGGTTTCGACTCTATCGGCTCCCAATCCCGAAAAAAGGAAGCTGCGTTGGTATCCTTGGACAGAACGGGATAGGAAAAACGACAGCGATTAAAATACTTGCAGGACAAATCGTCCCAAACCTTGGGGAATACCGTAAAAAGAAACCCTCATGGGACCCGGTGCTAGAATATTATGCCGGCATGGAACTGTATGAGCATTTCAAGGCTCTTTCAGAACAGAACATGACCTGTGTGCTCAAACCGCAATACGTTGATCAACTCCCACGAATCGTCAAAGGAAAAATAAAGGACGTACTGAAAAGTTCAGATACGACAGATAGTTTTGATGCCATCGTAGCAAAACTTGGGATTGATAAACTGCTGGACAAGGAAATTGAAAAAGGAACGATTTCAGGAGGGGAGCTTCAGCTTGTTTCGATTGCGGCTGCTCTTATTAAAGACGTTGATTTATATTTTTTTGATGAACCAACCTCCTATCTTGATATCTACCAACGATTAAAAGTCGCTCGCATCATCCAAGAGCTTTCCAAGGAAAAAAAAGTCATCGTAGTTGAACATGATTTAGCAGTCTTAGATTTCCTGTGCGAAAACGTCCATATCCTGTATGGAACAGAAGGCGCTTACGGCGTCGTGACGTTCCCACGGGCGGTACGACATGCGATCAACACGTATCTCTCGGGGTATCTGAGCGAAGAAAATATCCGTTTTGGAACGAAAATCGAGTTTTTCGCAAACCCCCCAAAACCACAACAAGGCCTACGCGTCCTTGTCTCCTATGATAACCTGATAAAAGAATTTGAGGATTTCACCCTTCAAGTTGAACAAGGGATCATCCGACAAGGCGAGCTCGTCGGGATTGTCGGCCCCAATGCGATCGGAAAGACAACGTTTGTCAAAATGCTAGCCGGAGTGATCCAACCAACGAAAGGCACTATCAAATATGACCTTAAAATTAGTTACAAACCCCAGTACATTACCCCTGATTTTGAAGGAACAGTCCATGAATATTTTGAGAGGTTCGCACCACAACTGTTCTCCTCGTCGTTTTTACAAGCTGAGGTTCACGACGCACTTCATTTGAAATACCTGCAAGACCGTGAATTGATGACCTTGTCAGGTGGAGAGCTCCAACGAGTCGCAATCGCAGCATCCGTTGTGAAAGAGGCTGACATCTACCTCATAGATGAGCCATCAGCGTACCTTGATAGTCAACAGCGGATGATCGTCTCACGGATGTTACGCCGACTGATAGAGAAATCAGGGAAATCCGCCATGATTGTCGACCATGATGTCTATTTCATCGATATGGTCAGTGATGCATTGATTGTCTTCGATGGTGTACCAGGGAAACAAGGGCGTGCGCAAGGACCATTTAGCCTTCATGAGGGGATGAATCGGTTCTTAAAAAATGTCGATATCACTTTCCGGCGTGATGAGGATACCAAACGACCTCGTGTCAATAAACCAGAGTCTTATATGGATCGTCAACAGAAACAAAACGGTGAATATTACTATAAGTTTTAAAAAACATAATAAACACATACATGTTTTCTTCTGATAATGACATCGATTCTGACCTGGGGTGTTCTTGTCTTCCTCTCGTTTCTTCCACCGTTGATTTATACGATATGGATCCGGAACACAGAACGATGCCATCGCGAGCAATGGCTATCGATTTTTCTCTGTTTCGCCTGGGGTGCAACCATCGCTGTTGTCGCAGCGTTGATTTTGGAAATCCTTTTGGAACTACCATTACAGTATTCGTTGTCTTCAGGAGATATGACGCCATTTCTCCTAGTATTAGTCATTGCACCAATCGTTGAGGAGTTCACCAAACCTCTTGCGTTATACCTCAGGACAGTCAAGACAAATCTTGATGAACTAGAGGATGGATTGATCTTCGGGGCAGTAGCAGGATTAGGGTTTTCTGCTACCGAGAATCTGCTGTATGGATACAATTATCTCTCTGAGGGATTTCTCATGTTTTTGTTAGTGATTGCGATACGCAGCATCGGGGGTTGTTTACTTCACGCATCCGCGACGGCATTGACAGGATATGGGATCGGAAAAACAATGAAGAATCATTCTTCGTTCTTTGGTATTCTACCCTATTTCCTCCTCGCAATCTTTCTTCATGGATTCTATAACTTTCTTGTCTCCTATGAACTCATCGGGGTGCTGTCAGGGCTTACCCTCGCGTTTCTTTTTGTCATTATCACGATAACTCTTATACGGAAGAAGATACGCACGCTCGATGAAAAAAACTGTTAAAAAAAAAGAAGGGAAAGAATTTTTTACTTAACTGGGTGGGACTTCAAAACTCCATGTAAGCACGTCACCGTTGATGACGATGCATTTGTCAGCACCAACATCAGGCAGTTTCCCGTTGACGTAATACTGCCAATATTTTCCATCAGTGCCTCCAACTGCATCGTTGATGGAATTGATCAGTGTGGAGTCAAACTGCGCATAATAAGTCGATTCCACAGAACATCCATTTTGTTGTGCACTTCGCTCCAATAAAGCAAATGCAGTATCCCCTTGGTAGGCGACTAGATTGTCAGTTAGAGTCCAGCCATCACCACTGATAATGATTCGAACGCTTGTTTGATCTGATTTCTCGACCCAGACCTCGCTTTTCTGTGGGACTTTCAGTGCTGTTCCTGTGAACGATAGTGCGACAAGGCTCAGGACGAGGAGCACCGCGGGAATCTTGTGAATCATCTTTAGAGGGAACGGTCTGAGCTGCATCTGGTCGTGTTTCTTTGCAGCATAGAGGATTACTGGAAGTCCGATCGCACAGAACGTGACGACCCCTGCAATCAGATGATACATCATGAACGGTAACCCTGCGGTGTACACCATGACAAGGGAAGTGACATCATGGGGATACATCAGGTACCACCAGCCCATGTTTGTCCAGATATCATAGAGAAAGACTGATCCAATCCCAAGTCCCGCTATAAGACCAACGCTTTTCAGACGGAACTGTCCGAGACTGCCCCAGAGTCGACCTTTGTTAAGCAAGCTAATGAGACCGATGAGAGCGAATCCTGAATATGTGAATAACACGATTCTGTTCATCTGATCTCCGACAAATATTGGATTTCCAATGAGAAGATCGCTGCCGATCATGCTAATAAGCGGGACAATGAGTGCCAGTGGCGATCGGATGAGCATGACTGCAAGGAACGTCACTACCATGATGACTTCAAAGTTCGGGAATGGTTGTACTCCCATTCCAAAGAGGACGTATCGGCCGATAGTCCCAAAAAGGATTAATCCTATGATTGTGATCAGCTGCTGTAGATTTCCCTGATTTTTCATATTCATCATAACAAACTCCCTTTTTGTCTGAAATGCAATGCAGCGTATAATAGTTTTGTTTTCTTACAGAACCTCGCCTTTTAACGCACGACAGGCTGCGATGAGTTTTTCTTTGATTTTTTCGTTACATTCAACTTCGACCGTAATCACTGGCCCATATGTGATGTGAAGCACCTTGGTTTTTTCATAGAGCTGAGAGATGAACCGCTGCGAGTGCTCTTCTAGATTGAGCTGGAATGTTATTTTCACCATGTGAGGTAAAGAATCATAAATTGTCTTGAGCAGTTCTTCGATATTTTTCTGTTCTTTTACTGAGAGAACAATGATGATGTGATCCTCGATGATGCCTGTGTCTTCGAGATATTCTTGGAGGGTCTTCAGCGTTGCTGTATCGATTAGATCAATCTTGTTTAGAGTGATAATGATGGGTGCTCCGACACCGATATTGCGTAATTCATTTATGGACACGCGGAGTTTTTTTTCCACGACTTCTTTTGTTTCGCTCCCATCTACAACTAGGACGACGACGTCAGCGAGTTCGATTTCTTCAAGTGTCGAATGGAATGCATCGATGATGCATGCTGGCAGGTTTTCGATGAACCCGACTGTGTCGGTGAGGAGGATAGGGATTTGTTTTTCTTTGTTTTTTGACGAAATACTTCTGGTTGTCGTTGAGAGGGTGGAAAACAGTTGTTCTTCGACTTTTACTTTTTCCCCTGACAGCAGGTTCATTAAGCTGCTTTTTCCTGCATTTGTATATCCTGCAAGGGAGACGGAGTAAAAACCGCTCTGAGACCTGGTTTGTCGTTGTAGCTCTCTGTTTTCTCTGATTTTTTGGAGTTCTTCTCTGATTTTCTTTGACTGCCGTTTAATCATCTCGTAGTAGTCGTCAACTTGATATTCTCCTCCTGCCATGAGCCCAGGGTGTTCTCCTGCCTTCGTGCGGTGGATTAATTCTCGAACGTTGGGTCGTTCATATTGTAATTGAGCGAGTTTTACTTGCAGGATTGCTTCTCGTCGTTCTGCATGCTCTTCGAAGATGGCAAGGATGAGTCTGATGCGGTCAGAGACGTTGTTTTCTAATTTTTTTTCCAAGGCAAACCACTGTGATGGTTTCAGTTCGCCGTTAACGATGATAAGATCGATGGTGTCTTCGGTATCATTGAAGTAGTCGTTTATTTCATCTACTTTTCCGCAGCCGATGTAGTAATTGACATCAGGTGTTGTTCGATGTTGGATAAATGTTTTCAGGATGGTGTATCCAAGGGTCTTTGCTAGCTGGGTGATCTCTGCAGTAGAGTCGTCAAGTGAGATGAGGATTGCTTTTTTTTGTTCGGAGGTCATTATTTTCTGGGATGAATAACAGACCGTTCTACTTTAATTTTTGGCATGTGCGACGATATATGTTTATTATGGTTTTTATATAATTCTCCTGTAAATGTGTCGTTCTGCAACACAAAATTTAAATACATGCTATGTTATAACATGTCACTGATGAGATTATGGAGATAATCGCCTGCCCATTATGCGGAAGCAAAAACACTCACTCGATGATCACCGTACCAGCACGACTACCGTACTTTGCACGAGGCTACACCTGTGACGACTGCCAGTTCAAAGGAATACCCTTAATTTTTTCCTCAGAAGCAATCTACAAAAAATTTCTGAAACTTTTCAAAAGAACATAAACCAAAATAAAAACATAAATCCATTAAAAGGAATAAGAAGACAATATGACAGAATCTTGCAACAAATGTAATGAAAAATCACAGAAAATTTTATATACCGCTGTAACTTTTTATCTTTTGGAGAAAAGGAGGAAGGGTTTTATTCTTCATAAATCCCCTTAATATTTTTCCCTTCCTTCCCATACTTTTTAGATTGTTTTTCTGAATTTTTTTTATACAAGAAATCAAAACATAATTGAGTAAGAAACCACAAAACTGTCAAACCTTTTCCATGAACCTCTTAATATCCTCATTCTGAGATTAAATAAATAAATTTATCTCTTATAATCATGATCAACAGGTTTTATTCCCTGGAAAACATTTAAATAAGGATAGTCTATAGGAAAACATACATATGGGGGAAGACAAATGAGCGAAAAAAAAATAATAAGATATATTGTTATTGGACTAATACTGATATCTTTTGGAGCAAGTGTACTTCCTGTTGGAGTATCAAAACAACAAGGAAAAAATGGTTACGAACAGTCATCTAAAGTGACTTGGATTGTTGATGATGAAGGAGATGGAGACTTCACCTCGATCCAAGCTGCAATCGATAACGCCTCATCTGGTGATACCATCGAGGTGTATAGTGGAACGTATATAGAAACTGTAATAATTGAGAAATCCATAGAATTGGACGGAAAAGATACGGAATATAGCACAGGTTCTGACACAGGAAAACCAGTTGTTTATGGTGCCGGTGATGATAACGTAATATCAGTCTATACTGAAAACCAAGATGCACCAGTGAAAATTTCTGGTTTTACTATCACACACAGTGGTAGCAGACATGCAGGTGTCTATATGGAATATTCAAGATCCGTTGTGGTTTCTTATAATACCATTACACAAAACCATCACGGAGTCGAGTTATACTATTCTGAGACCGATCAAATCCAAGAAAATATGATCATCGATAATGATTGGGCACTCCTAATAGAATTTTCGACTTATTGTACTGTGTCTATGAATCATATTGTCAATAATACTCATGGGATTCAAATGAGCGTCTCAAATTCAAATACCATTACACAAAATGAAATCAAAGATACTCAAATAGACTACGGGATGCTCCTTATACGATCCTACGTAAATCAATTAACCTTCAATAATTTCATTGACAATGACAAACAAGCGACATTTTTGAACTGTCTAAATTATTGGCATGATAACTACTGGAGTAACAAGGTAGGAATATCACCTGTTTATGTCATATTTGGGATATTCCAGGCGAACATTTTCCCTGCATTACGAGTACCATGGCCACAATTTGACCTTAGAGCACAAACATCCCCAAATCCTATACCATAGACAAAGTAAATACTCCAATAACTTTTTTTTTTNNAAAAATATTATCACAATATCTGGAGTTGTTCGCTCTCCGATATGAGTTCCTGAGAAGAATCCTTATTATTTCCTATTGAAACCTTTTTGAAACCACCGTAATGTAATATAGAAACGTTGTACCGCGGTGATATTGCCGACGATGGCAAAATAGACTAAGACCAGCTCAATGATTGTAAAATCCCAGGGTAATTGAAGTGAAAAACCAAGCGCTATATGTTGAATAATCGGAAAGAATATGAGCAGCACTATTCGATCCGCCCGTCCTAACAACCCAGAATAATCACGCTGATGACCGACAGCTTGCGCCTGTGTCCCCATATAACTTGTAAGCAACACACCGACAATAGCCAACAACCCAATAGGAGAACGACACCATGGACTCAAAGCAAGAGCACCAACCATGAAGACATCCGCATACCGATCAAGTACATGGTCTAGGAAATCCCCCCGAGCAGATGCTTTATGAGTCAGTTTCGCAACCTTCCCGTCGATTGCATCGAACAACCCGTTAAGAAAAACAAAAAGAACAGCGAACAATAAAAAGAAATTCTGCAACTCAGATGCCGGGTTTGAAAAATAAAAAAACACACCCGCGATCACAGAAAAAAGAAGCGCACACCATGTGAGCAGATCAGGATTAATTGAAGTAAATTGTTTTGCAATCACCGTCAGCAAAGGATCAGCTCTCTCTCGTGTTCTATCCAACACCATATCTGCTCCTACATATGATTCTTACTAAGAATTTCCTCGGACCAATCAATCTGACCAATACTATATCTCCTTGTTGGTTGAAAATTTTTATTCACAATCGTGACGATGATTGTAGCGATTTCTTCAACAGTTTTTTTCGTTGTATCGATCTCAAAAATATCTTCTGAAGGATGACGTTCGACCGCCTCACAAAGGATGACATCAATAATTTCCGCATCAATGTTTTCCCTCCTTTTTT
Organism: Euryarchaeota archaeon UBA33; assembly: GCA_002506745.1. Lineage (GTDB taxonomy): Archaea > Thermoplasmatota > E2 > DHVEG-1 > DHVEG-1 > SM1-50. Next base: position 39,409 of record DAYE01000017.1, on the reverse strand, counting down.
TCGCACTCCATTTTTTTTTCAGAAGCCTTTTTTCAAGTTCCTTAGGATGACAACGTAGAAGAATCACTTTATCCATGGAGTTAAGAAGATGTCCGATATGCCCATCAAAAAAAACAAGTGCATCTGAGGTAAAGTTTTTCACAATTGCCTTGTCCAACTTCACCATATCAATGAGCTGGGAGTTTCTTTTTTTATCAACCCCCGCGATACAGTGATTCTCCTTTGCAAAAGCATGCAAATGAACAACGCTGTACCCTTGTTTCTTGAGGACTGCCGCAACCGAGGTTTTTCCAGTTCCCGGGGTGCCAGAAAGTGCCACTCGCATATTAAATCAACTTAGAATAATCATATCCTCGGAATCCTTCCTTAAAACAATAATGGAGTTCCTGGAAATCCTTACGGAATTCTTTGACAGCATCTCTGATTTTCTTCGGGTTTTCTTTCTTCAGCAATACTCGAGCATAAAAGACCGCGACATCGTCCATTTCCTTTTCCTTCATCCCGATACGAGTCAGCTCTGGCGTCCCCAACCGTAATCCAGAGGGATTCAATGGATCGCTATCACCAGGGATCATGTTCATATTGGTGACAATCCCAGCATCCTCAAGTATTTTCGAGGCTTCCTTGCCTTTCCCCGGCCCAATCTCCACAAGAACCTGATGTGATTTGGTAAAACCAAGTTTCTCCCCAAACACCTTGAACCCTTGCTCATAGAGTGCCTGTGCGAGTCGTTTCGCGTTCTTTATGGTTTGATCTGCGTACGCCTCCCCAAACTCAAGATGCTCAGCAAACGCGATTCCTTTCGCGGCCACATGATGCAGATGATACGAAGACGTGACCCCCGGAAACACCCCAAATCCGAGTTTACGCAAGAACGCTTTGTCATCCTCATTATCTGGGTCATGATTTGAAAGGATCATCCCGCCCTGCGGGCCTGGCAATGTCTTATGCGTGCTTCCATTCATCACATCAGCACCTTCACGTAGCGGATCCTGGAAACGTTTCCCCGCGATCAAACCAAGCACATGAGCAGCATCATACACGACATACGCACCGACCTCATGAGCCGCTTCAGCAATCGCCTTCAGCGGAGTCGGAAACAGAAATACCGATTGACCACACAACGCAAGCTTTGGTTTTACCTGCCGTATGAGTTTTACCGCACCATCGACATCAATGATCATCTCCTCGTTACTAAACGGGAATGAAACAAGATTAATACCTCTGACTCCCGCAGCACCATATTTCCCAAACGAGATATGAGCACCATTCGCGGTATCAAGAACCGTTGCGGTCTCCCCTGGTTTGATCAACGCCTTTAACACCGCCATATTCGCAACCGTCCCTGAGGTCGGTCGCACATCAGCATACCTGCAAGAGAATAATTTTTTTGCAAGCTCCATTGTTTTTTCTTCCACGAGGTCAAAGTATTTACATCCCTCGTAATACCGATTCCCCGGGGTACCTTCCGCATATCTCCCATGAAAATCAGTAATCAACATTTCCCGGCATAACGGAGACAGGACATTCTCACTAGCGATCATCGGAAGAGAATTTGCGAAAAACTCGTTGTTTTTCATCGCTTGTGTTCTGATATATTCAACCTCATCATACCATTTCATAGAATCAACCAAAGCTGTATCTTTGACTTCGATAAAAAGGTAATGGAAAGGATCTTTTAAGGGTACAAAGACCTATTTTTTCTTTTCTTCACGCATTTTAAAAAGAGATGGCAGATGAATCGTATAGGTTCCATCCTTTTGAATCACGATTGGTTCTTTCTCCAGGAGTCCTTTGAGGTCAATGTTGTATTTCCCAGGCTGTTCGACCCCAATCGTCTCTGGTGTATCCGAATGGTCCGCCTCCGCTTTGATTTTATCGATAATCGCCTTCCGCTGATCATCGCTGATAGGTTCCCCGAGGTTAAGATCCTTTTCTGGTTTCTTCTGCTCGATTTGATCCTCCATCATCTTCCGAAGATCCTTTGGTTTGAGCGTTATCCATGCCTCAGTTCCTTTGAGCGTGTCCTTATGCTTTTCAACCGCTAACTCCATGATTCTTGTAGTAAGATCTTGACCGATCTCCTTACTCATCACATCTCGTTCCATTTCATCTAACGGCTGTTTCGTGAAGAAAAACCGATTCCCCCCGCACCCAGGGCATCCTTTCAACAGCTGCGAAGACCCTTCTTCGAACACATGGCCACATTTCAGACATTGATGGGGCATTAATTAACTCCCTTCCCAGGAATAATCGTCGTCTCAATCATGTCATTATCTTTATGGACCATCCTAAGGAGATGCGCTGGTCCAATCACCGTCATCCGAGGTTTTTTTGCGACACCAAACACCCGCTGGAAGAACCCTACTTTTTCATTTTCGTATCCACCGATCTCAATACCAATGAATGTATCATGATTAATCTCTTTCATGGTATGTTCAATTAGCTGTGCCTGTTCTGTCGGAGTCAAACCATGTTCCAACACAAGAATTCTTCCTTCTTTGACCTCACTTAGAATGTACTTCAGTTTATCTGAAGATGAGAAATGCTCAAGTTTCTGATGGGAAATTAGATTAAATGTAATGCCACTGTCTTTTTTCACCAAGGTTCTTACCTCCTCTGCTTATGTCTTTTTTTCCCGAACTCTTTTACCATCATCGAATAGAGATTCTCTGTATTATACCCAGTCAAAGCGCTAATAGGGATTACCGGATGCTGGGGAAACGCGGATTTTAATGTTGCTGGACTTGCGTTTTCCGCGTCAATCTTATTCGCTGCAATGAGAATAGGCAGATTTCGTGCCTCAAGGTTCCCAATGATGGTCACATTGACCTGCGTGAAAGGATCCTGTGTCGCGTCCATGACCAATACAACACCATCAATATCCTCAAGCCATCGAATCGCCTCGATAACACCCTCAGTCGCTTCTTTCGCTCGCGCCCGTGAATCATCCTTTGACATCCCGTACATGTTCATGAATTCCTTGAAATCGATTTTCGTCGCAATGCCTGGTGTGTCGACAAGATCCATCGTTAACGAAGATCCACCATTGTCAATCCTGATGTTGTTCTTCCATTTCGCTCGTCGTGTCTCATGAGGAACCTCAGAAACACTCCCCATGATATCACCGGTCCAATCCCGTAAAATTCGATTTGCCAGTGTGGTTTTACCGACGTTTGGTGGACCATAGATACCGATCTTCGCATGGTTCTTTCCAAAAATCTTAAACATCATTTTTGAAAATCTACTTTCTCTAAATCTCTCGAGTAATCCCATCCCTTTCTGTCTCCAAGTTGTTTTTCTAAATTTGATAAATAGTATACAAATAATAGTTTATTAGTTTAGCGGCTCACGATCCTTTTACGAAAAACACAATAAAATAATAACCCTTAAATAGCATCAACATTATTCGCATGATGGAGTATTAATTTATATGTTATGTGGGACGGCATGATTTATGACTGAAGAAAAAGTAGGTGGTATAGGCGTGAAAGGAGTAAAAGACTCATTTATGGAGCAATTGCAAGAAGCATCGACTGAACTTGGCTCTGTCAAAAGTTCGTTTTCTAAAGGAATGGAGGATCTCGCAAAAATCCAAAGCATGCTGAGTTTCGAAGGATTAAACAAAATGGATTCAATGATGCGATCGTTTGAGGATCGCCTTTCTGAATCAGAACGACGTCGAGACGAAGCAACTGAAGGAGCTCGACGCTATAGCATGGAACTTGAGAAAGAAAAAGAACGATTGATAAAACTCTGGGATGCGTATAAAAACCAAGAAGAAACCTTATCTGCACAAGAAAAACGAGTCGCAGAGCTCGACGAGAGATTGCGGGATACCGAACAGATGCACATGCAATTTGAACGAGACGCGACAGTACGGATCCAGACTCTCACTCAGAAATTAGATGAACGAGCCGACGCAGTCCAGCAAATGGATGATTTGAAACAACAAATCATGAGGTTCGACACCATACGCACCCAAATGGAAACAAATGTTGATCGAATGCGCAGTGAGATTACAACAAAGGATGAGGTCATCACAGGATTAGAACGACAAGTTGAGGAGCTGCGTGGATTTGAACAGTTCGCTGATTTCAAGCCAAAATTTGAAGCAGTATCCATGGAATTTGAGAAAGAAAAGGAACGACTCACAAAACTCTTCCGATTGTATGAGGAAACCGAATCAGAGAATAAACAGCTGAAAGAGGAACTCCGTGGTTGGGAGAGCTGGTTTGCCACCAACGAGGAGCTCTTCACAAGACTGTTTTCCTCCGTCGAACATCTAAAACATCAGCACACGGCAGCTCCAACTTCAGAGACAACTGACGCAGACATCGAAATTCCTCCTTCCATCCAAGAACAACCAACACCTATTGAGAAACCAAAGCGAAGACTGCGGTTCAGAAAATAAACAACCTAACATTTTTTTTCTTTTTTTTATTCTATTTTAATCGAACTTATCCCTGTTTCATCTTCAGAGATCATCATTGTATGCTCTGTGAAATGTTTGATGTCTTCCACATGAGTAATAAGAAAAATCTGTTTGAATTTAGAGGAAAAACCATTCAATGTTTTAATGATATTTTGCTTCCGTATTTGATCCTGCGAGCCAAAAATTTCATCTAATATAACGAATTGAAAAACACTTCCTGCTCGTTCAGTTATGATTTCAGAAATCGCAAGCCTGATGCAGAGGTTTGCCAAATCCTCCTCACCTCCCGAGAACCGTTCAATGGTATAGGCAACCCCATGGTCGTATATCAAGAGATCATAATCTTCATCTAGTTCGATTTGTGAGTATTTCCCATCTGTTAGCTCATCAAAAAGTTCTGACGCGTGAGCTGAAAGCATGGGGCGAATCTGGGAGATGAGATACGTCCGAAATGATTCCATAACCTCAGATAACATACTGTAGTGTTGTGCTTCTGTTCGTTCGTTTTCAAGTTTTTTTTCCAATCTTTGTTGATCTTCTATGTTCTGTTCATAGGTTTTGATCTGCTGGTCGATGAGTTTTTTTTCTCCTTCTTGTTCCTTTAGCTCTATGGTTATTTTTTGTTGTTTTTCTTTTATTTCATCAAGTTTCTCTAAAGTCCCCTGATAGAGTTTGTAACAATCATTGACTTGGATTCGAATCAGTTTATATTGCTTTTCATCAAAATCAACTACACCGAGTGTTTTCAGATCTTTCTTTTTCTGTTCTAGTTGTTGTTTTTCTCGCTCCATTTCCGCGGTGGTATGTCGAATGGTGCTTTGGGATTTTTCTCGTTCAACAGCTCGGCTGCGCAGGAACATATTTTTTTTCTGTAACGCTTGTTTCTCACGAGAAAATCGATCGTACTCTATTTGTAATTTATTTTGTTCCTCGTTTAATCGATGTGTCTCATGATTTTTTTTCTCTATATCTTCGGTAAACGTCACGATAAGTTTTTTTTGCTGGTCACCTAATATCCGCTCGCAGGTCGGGCATTTCGCCTGTGGTCCCATTTTTTCTATTGAACGTTTTTTTGCAGTGAGTTCTTTTATTTCCTCTCCGATTCGAGCAGCGAGGGTCACGTTCTGTTGTTTCTTCTGTATCAGTGTTTGAATAGAACTCGTGTTTTTCTCCTGTTGTTTGTCAAAGTCTTGCAGCTCTTTATCAAGATTCTTAACAAGAAGCAGATTCTTTTTTAATTTTTCAAGTGATTCCTTCCGTTCGTGTAATGTTTTTTCTAATGATCTTATGTCGTTTTCCACGCGTTGTTTCTTTTCGAAAATACTTTTTTTCTCTTCAAGTTGTCCTGATTCTTTGAGCAACTTTTCGTAAGTTATCTTCTTTGTTTCACAGTCTTTTTTTATGTTCAAAAACTCCTTTTGTATTTTTTGATGGTGTTTCTTTTGTTCTTCCATGCGATGCATTCGTTCTTTTTGTTTCTCCTGTTGACGTTCAATTTCCTTTTTGAATGCGAGTATCTTGTTTTGACCATGTTCATCAACAAGGTTACCAGCGAGAGTCTCAATAAGATTTTTTTTCTCCTTAATGTCTGATCGAATCTGGCTAATAATCTCATCAACTGCGTTGATTCCAAGCATCCGCAGGATCAGTTGTCGCCGTTCACTTGGGTTCATCGATGATAAGGTGTTGAGTTCTTTTTGTTTGGCAAAAATAGACGTGTAGAATGATTTCCAGTCCATCCCGAGTTTCTTCTGGATGAATTTACTAAGACCCTCCGCACCGTTTACTACCAGTTTGCCATTCACCGTCGCACTCCCAGATGCTGAGAGGTTTTTTCCACTCATCTCTCGTACCACATGGTAAGCGTCGTCATCAAAGATGAAATCTAGTTCAACCCGGCAAGGCTCGGAGGATGCTGCGTCTTCCCGTTTAATCTGCTCTGTCGAGGTGCGTGCCGCAACGGAGCCATACAGCGTCCATGCGACCGCTTCAAAGAGGGTTGATTTTCCCACACCATTTAATCCAACAACACCTGTGACTCCATCAGGAAATTCAACGTAACTGTCCTTGAACTTTCGAAAGTTTTTCAGACGGATCGACTTCAGGATCATGGTTTTTTCTCTTGTTCCTCAACCTTTTGGATATACTGCAACCCTAGACTCTGCAACATTTTTTCCTCTGGATACGATTGGGTTGTGAGGAATTTCTCAAACTCATCTGCAAGCGATTTCATTTTGTACCCTTCACCTAATGTGGATTTATCGTTTTTCAGAGGCATCGGTTTAATCTCAAAATGCATCGCGGTTTTCCCTAGATCACGGATCTGATGATAATCGATTCCTCGTTGGATATGGGCAGGGATATTCTCCAGACGGAGGCGTATGATCTTATCTTTTGGTTCGATAGCATGAATGATTTCTTTTACCTTCTGTGCTATTTGCTCGATACGAAGCGTCGAACAATCAAGAGGCGGAGCGTCAATCATAATTCTCGTTTGCAGGGGTATAAATCGGTGTTTTAGTTTTTTTCCAAGCTCGATTTCAAGACATCCTTTCTGAGAATCTGCCTCGGTGAAACTGAGATGCTCGGTTGATCCTGCATAAAACGCGTTCTCCTGTAGTTTTGTGTACTTATGATAATGACCAAGCGCGATATAGTCGAAATCCTGCGAAAGGTTTTTTACCGGGATGAATAACTCATTGAATTCATTCATTTTGAATTCCTTGATTCCTTTCACTGCACCATGCGCAAGCAACAGATTGTAATCCGCATTCTTATCCACGGAGATTTTTTTCATATTGGTGTCAAATTCATCAGGATTCTGACACTGTGGAATCGCATGGATGCAAACTGTTTCATCTTTCTGTTTTAACGAGATTGCTTCATATTTATTGTTGTGGATAGGGTACACATGATCAAGATGCTCAAAGATAGTGAATATGTTCCCTGTCTCTTTGAGTTTCGGTGTCTCATGGTTCCCAGAGATCACGACGAATGGGATCTTTTCTTTTGATAGGCGAAGAATCTGTTGAACCGCAACGGTGATTGCTCGATTTGTTGGACGAACAGAATCAAAAAGATCACCAGCGTGAATGACAAAATCTGGTTTTGTTTTTATTACATAGTCTACGCATCGGGTGAACGCATCATACACATCCATCTCCCGTTGATTCACCCCTTGTTCTGTTACTTTCCTGTATGCAGAATAACCAAGATGCGTATCAGCAAGATGTATAATCCTCATGGCTCCCTTCTTTTACGTGTGAGTTTTAAGGCCACAACATCGCAGGCTAAGGTGAGTGCATCCAGCGTTGGTGCGATCGGTGGCGCGTACGCTGTTTCGAGCTTCCGGAACTCATCGATGGTCATCTTGCTCAAAACCGCGGAAGCAAGGGTGTTTATCCGTTGTGCTGCGTTACTTCCAACGGCTTGGGCAGAGACGATACGTCTGGTCTCTTCATCGGCCCCGACCTTCATCGTGATAGAATCTTTACCCGGGAAATACTCTGGCTTGGAGAAACCTTTGTATTTACCTGTCACCAACTGCAGGTTTTTTACCTCCTGTTTGACGGGACCGACTGCAGCAATCTCCATACCAAAAAACTCTGAGGTTCTCGTCAAGAGCACCCCGGGTGGTAGTGAGTACGTTCCACCTGCTGCGTTGGTCCCTGCGGCGATCCCTTGTCGTACAACAATGCTTCCAAGGCCGATACAGAGAGGTTCATTGGTGACAAAATCCTTATATTCCGTGCAATCACCGACTGCGTAGACGTTTTTGACTGTTGTTTCTGATTTTCCGTTGACTTGTATGCCATGGGTTTTTCCAATTTTACAACCGATGGTCTTTGCAAGAGATGTCTCCGGTTTTGTCCCTGTCGCAATGATGAGAAGATCGGTCTCGATTTTCTTTTCTTCTCCTGTTATGTTATTTTTAATGGTGAGAGCGGCGATAGAACCATGATTTTCTTTTACTTGTATCGCGAGATGATTTGTCAGAATCGAAATCTTCTGCTGCAAAACCTGTTCCACTGGTTCGCTCATGTCCTCATCAAGGGTGTTAGCAAGAATAGCAGGCAGCGCCTCGACAACGGTGACATTCATCCCTTTAGTATGCAACGTATCTGCCATCTCAAGCCCGATAAGTCCAGCACCGATAATGGTTGCTTTTCTCCCTTTTTTAATCTGAGAAAGAATATGTTCTCCATCGTCGATGGTTCGTAGGATGGAAATGCCTTGCAGGAGTTGTCCATTTTTCTGAATGTTTTTAATCGGCGGTATCCAGGGAATCGCTCCTGTCGCAAGAATAAGACTGTCAAACTCTTTTTCGATTCGTTCAGAACCTTTTTTTGCTATCAACCGTTGATGTTGCATATCGATGTTTTCCACAGAGGTCTCAAGATGAACCTCGATATGTTCCTTCTTGAACCAATCCTCTGAGAATTCGATAAGATCATGGAATGTGGGAACGGTTCCTGCGATTGCGTACGGTAACCCGCATTTCGAATATTGTGGGTATTTTCCTTTTTCGAAAATTGTTATGGAAGCGGTTCTATCTGTTTTTCGTGCGAATTGTGCACTGGTTCCACCACCCGCGCCACAACCGATAATAATGATGCGTCGTGCGTTGGTCACTTAAAAAACCTCCATCCATCTAACTACAATGTTTTTTTAAACGTTTTTAGTCAAGATGCAGTATAACAAATAATACGATATAGAAGATCTATCTAACATATATCTGCAGCGTGTAAATAATATCCTTGTTGTTGGATCTCTGCTATTTTACTTTGAGCATCGGAAATACTCTGAGCAATTTTTTCAAGAGTGGAAATCGATGCATCTGATCCGAGGGTGCAGATGAGTAACGTTATCGCTCTCTGTATGTTTTGTTGTGTCATAGTGTAGTTCTCCTTCCAGATGTCTTGAATGATTCCTCGAGAGATGTTTGGTGCGGATAGCCAGAGTTGCTCAGTTAAAAACGCTTGTTCTTGCATCCCGTTATCCAACTCGGTTAAGAACGAAGAGATATTGATATCAGCATGAATCATAAGGTGTGCAAGTGCCTCGTTTATCTCATTTTCAAAAAGGAATACCTTTTCAACACTTTGGCAAAGCGACGTTATATTTCCGTGGCCATATTTCTGAAGCAGTGCGAGGGACAGTGCGGCTGCTTCCCCGGTCTCATAGGGATCGTAAAAATCATCATCACAGATATGTATGGGAATGTAAATCGATGAACACGCATGGTTCGCGGCAAACCAGCCACTGCTCAGGAGGTTTGTGTGTTCCATTGGTATCTTGTATATCATCGCAGCCTCGTATGTATTTTGGTCCTCGCACATTGGACGAAGGCCTTCAAGGTCTATGCTATGCAACCGTGACCAGCGTATCATATCCTGGATGGTGATGTTACCAATCATTGGTTGGATTTGTTCTTGTAGTTCTTGTTCCCATGAGTACATAGCATTACTCAATGATATTCTAGCGGTGTTTCCATTGATTTCAAAAAGTCTTACACTATACGGTCCAACAGTCCCACGATTTCCTATCGAGATGGTAACCTCTTTATTAAATTCGGAATTTTTAAATGCAAAGACAGGAAACACTTGAGCGGTGAGGACGAATGGTGTTATCGCTCGTATTGTAACTCCACAAAAAGACCCAAGATGAACAACCGTCCCACGTCGCACCAAAGTTTCTTTCTGTGCATCAAATGATGATGCGATCGGCAGTGATCTGATTTGTTGTGTCCGCCAGAGNNTACCGGAGTGCGTCCGCTTCGATCACAACTGCCTTCTGAGGGCCAACGACGAATAGATTCTCAGAAACCCCCGTCGCATGAAGCTGGTCTACTGTTTTACTGGTGAGTAAAGAGATTGCCTCATCTTCGTTACCAGCGGTCTGACATGCATATCGAATCCAATCAAAATCATCCCATGCGTTCTTTGTTGGGTTTATCCACCTTGAAAGTGTATCAGCATCACCAAAGGCCAGACCAGCATCAGTAAGAACCATGCCTGCTTTGACAATATTTGGAAGCGTATCTCCTTGTGTTGCGACACCAATGTAGGTATGGTTCACGATACTATCAAAGGGTTTCCCAGTCCACGGATAATGATAGGTATACTGTGTCCCTTTTAGGACTCGACAGAGAACCTGCAACCCTGATCTACTTGGATCTCGGACTTTTAAAAAAAGACTGTACTCTCCTGCTGTTGCAGCAGGTGTTATGACGATATCTTTGCAGCTTTTTCCAATGGGAACAATTATAACGGAAAATAAAAGCACGCATATGAGAAGATACGGCAGGATTTTCTGCTTCTGAATCATATAGGAATAAAATAATAAACCACGATATATAAAAGTATGCTCCTAGAACAATTATGACTCAGGAGATTCTTCTTTCTTTTTCTTGGCTGTTTTCTTTGTCGTGGTTTTCTTCTTTGTTGCTGTCTTTGCCTTTGTCTTCTTCTTTGGTTTTTCTGTTTTTTCCAAATCTTCAGCAGCCAGCTCTTCTTCGGCAGGTACTTCTTTTTCTTCGGCTGGTGTTTCGGTTTCTGGTTTTTCTTCCGTGATTTCCTCTTCAGTTGGCACTTCTGATTCTTCTTTAGTTGGTTCTTGTGGTTGTTCCTCTGGTTTTTCTACGGGTTTTTCATCCTCGATTATCACGGTTGGTAATCGCATGATTTCTGTTTTATTCACTTCAATGCGTTTCACTGGGTAGTAAATCTTACAGTGCTTGTAAATCTCGCTGCCGATTTTTCCATCAAGGCAATCCTTGATAAAGGAATTCAACGTTTTTGCTTTTCCTTCTTTGGAGATGACCTCATTCATCACATTTCTGATGAGTTTCTTTTGTGAGCTTTGAATTCGTTTCTCAGCGATCGCAAATGGTTTAACACGCAGAAGAGCGCCGTCCCTGGTCTCAACNNAGATGACCCTTCAGTTGGGTGTGTGCTGTGTTCTGTTCGACTTTATCGATACTAAACAGGAGTTTAATATGTGATTTCCGAAAATCATTCGTGATATCCTGGAGGGATACTTCGGTGACTCGGCCAATCAGGCTTTCTGGTGTCTCCGCCAGCGTCTCAGCGACAGGGACATTGTTGAATAATGATGGTGCGAGTATCGTGTACCAGTTTTTTGCTTTCCATCGATCTTTGACTTTTCTGGTTGTCGTGCGTGCACGTGCTTTGGCCATATCTATCACTTATAAATATCGTAATTTTTTTATTAAGGGATTTTTGCAGTAATAGAGTTCTTATACTTAAATGCTACGAGAGTGTATCCCTTGGTGAAAAGCCATCAGTTACTAAGAAAAGAGGTTAAAAAGCATCAATGATTCTGAGATTTCGCTCCTTCCCCCCTTTTTGTATTTCTTCTCTGATACTCGTGTAATACTCCATAGGTTTTTGCATCTGTTTTGAAAACAATTGGTGTATTTGCCGGTCTTTTATCAAGGTTTTCTGAATATTTTCCAACATCCCAGGTTTCAGACGCAAGATATCAACCCATATTTCTTTTACACCTGCGTCTTTCATGATGTCAAGAAATTCAGGGATCTCATTAACAGATGTTGTTGGGTATATCGGGCCGAAAAACACAGCGGTTTTCAGACCAGCTCTTGCGCAGTCCTGCAATGCGGTTATTCGCTCTTGAATCGAGGAGGTCTGTGGCTCAAGAAGCCTGCGTTCATTATCGTGTAATGTTCCGATACTGAACATCACCTGAGAAGCAGAAAATCGTACGAGAATATCAATATCTCTTATGACAAGAGCTGATTTTGTCTGGATATGAACTGGGAAGTCATACTGCAATAATTGTTCTAAACAAAACCGGGTCATTTTAAATTTTTGTTCCAATGGTTGATACGGATCGGTGACTGTTGAGATGCCAACAACACCTGGTTTCTTTTTTTTTAACTCATGAGCGAGAACCACTGGAATATTTTTTTTTACTTTCAAATCTTCTCCCCAATGCTCCCGTGGCATGCGTAGGACGTTTGGTGCATAACAATAAGCGCAATTATGTTGACAGCCTCGGTATGGATTCAGGGAATAGGTCAACCCCGGTAATGTTGATGCGGACAACGCGGTTTTACATTCAATTTCTTGTACACTCATGTTACCTCGTCAGGAAATCCTCCAATCGTCGTTGATACAGTTGGTTCTTCAGTACTGCGCTGTTCCGTATCCATCGTTGGATAGGGATGTCCATGATTTTGGAGACATATACCAGTGACTCCTGGACTGTATCGAACTTTTTATGCGGCTGGGTCAATGCATACCGCACGCTTTCACGGACGTTCCACACACCGATTGGCATGATATACCCCGGGTGTGCCTCCCGGAGGATCACGACCCCTGCCTGCCTTCGTTCTTTACTGAGGAGCTCGTTGACCGCGAGCCTGGCAGCATAATAACACCCACCGATCTCAGCATAGGTCGTCCGACCATCATAGAATTCATAGCTGTTGAAAATGGAAATACTGGTCCCATACTGGTTCCAGGTCGTATTTGGGTACCATGCTTCAATAAGCTCGTATTGCCATTCCGAAGGCATCATCAGAATGATCCATCGATTATCAAATTGGTTCAGGTAGTACGCACGGACCTCGTTGATGAACGGATACGTCTTTGTTTTTTTCATCAGCTCTGCACCAAGCGTTGAATCCACCGCGGTAATACTCCATCTGGTTGGTACAAAGCGTCTGTTTTTTTTTATCCCAAATGCTCCGACGCTGAACGCACGTTGAATCTTTGAGACTAACACCCCGTTTTTATAGATATCAAGAATCGCGTCCTTGGCTTTCAGATCCGTATCATAGTAGGCTTTTTCGATGTGCTGCTCGTACTTGGGGTTTGTGATATCCAACGTTCTGAGTGGAGCGGACGGTCCATGTGGTTGGACTTCGTCATAGAACGCTATCCTTCCATAGGGTTTTTTTTCAAACACTGCATCAGCGAACACCGCGTTCTTTGAAAGCGCAAGCTCCCTGGTGAATTCCACGATACGATGGGGGCTTTCGACATTGGTCACATCCACCGTGAATTTGCCTCTGACGAGCTGACTACGGAAATCCACGATCTCATCCAGGGTTTTATGAATCCATCTCTCAGGGGTGTCGATTTCCGAGGTGTCCCCCATCACCGGAGGGATCATTGGGCCTATCGCAACCTTTGGGTATCCAATCCTTCCAATGAAAACGCTTGGAGGCGATGCTCCCTCGAGTCGTAAACTGTCAAGCAACGGTTTTGTCTTTACTTTGGCATGGTACCGGACGATCACTGGGCATCGATTTTTCCCACACAAAAACTTTGTTCCTCGGCAAAGAGCACAGACACTTGTTGATTCCTTTTTCACGTTAGGAATGAGTTTCTTCTGATTCTTCGTAATGTTCTGCACCAGATCCCCCATGGTTCAAACACTCTTTTATAGCTTCATCAGAGAGCAGTGAAAGTATATAATTTATTCGCCTTGAACCTTTTTTCGGAAGGTCTGCAGCCAGGTTGGTATCCCTTCGACGGTTCGACAGGTACATCGGTGGGCAAATATCTGCCGATAGTTCATATTGCACTCTACACGATTCTCAAGATGTTTCTTAATCGAAGAACCCAGCCTGCCCCCACGCCAATCCCAATCTGTAAGAAGAATGATTTTCTGGTATTTCTGCGCGATACTATCACAAAAATCTGGCACGGATTGCCCTGTATTGAATCGGATGATCTCCCCGGTCATCTCAAGCCTGCGTAATGCAATGATATCCTTCTCTCCTTCGACAATGATGGGAACGGTTTTATTCTCCTCCCGTAGATCCGTCAATAACTCCTCAAGTTCCTCTAATCTTTGAAGATCATCCATCAAAATACTCCTTAAGCTTTCTCTCGACTGTATTTGAAGAGATTTTCTTCAGACAAACTGTTTTTTGCCTGTTTTTTTCACCAGAGATAAGCACGACATCTCTTGCTGCGAGCTGAAAAAACCGTGCGAGAGTCTCAACGACCTCAATGTTTGCTTTGTTCTCCTTTGCCTCCGATCGAACCTTGATTTCAATGCAGTGTCGCCATTGATTATACTGAACGGGAAACACGGTTTGTGTTGACCCTGGGATCACATGTAAGAAAAGAAGCGCACCCTGAGGTGAATCTTTGATTGCATCTTTATATGAAGTCATATTCCCTTATAGATGTGTTGAATTATGGTTGAGTCAGCTTCAGGATAGCCTCAGCAAGATCCCCGTTCGTCTCCTTTAAAGCCTTTCGCACCTCTGCCTCTGATTTCCCGGTTTGCTCCATGATTAATTTGATATCCTCTTTTTGAGTGTCTTGAGTTTCTGCACCTCTGTTTTTCACTACTGGTTCCCCAATGATCTGAAACGTCTTCTGTCCTTGTGCTTCCATCACGGTGACTTCTGCAGTATCAAATATATACTCCTTTGTATCTGTCTGGATCAGTACTTTTTCTACATTATCGATGTTCTTCACGTTAATCCCGAAGCGTTTCATCATCTGGGCAAGCTGCCTACTATTCATCCGACCTGGCATCATAGATAACAAATCCTTCGATGGTTCCGAAGCGTATATAGAGTTCTATTCGTTTAACATTTTTGGTATGATTTCAGAAGCGGAAATGAAAGTCATCGATACCAACTCGGAATACGTTGGTGTACCAACCCTCCAACTCATGGAGAACGCAGGAAAAGGCGTTGCTGAGTTTGTGAGAAACATAGTCAAAGACACAAAGAAAAACATCCTTATCCTCTGCGGGACTGGTAACAATGGAGGAGACGGGTTCGTCGCGGCACGCTACCTCACCCAGTATTACAAGATTACCGTGTTTCTTGCAGGAACTGAGATTAAAACCGAGATAGCAAAGAAAAATTTTCAGAAACTCCAAACCTATGAGATAAAAATCTCTAACTCACTTGGAGATCTTGACAGACTTCTTGAAGAACATGATGTTGTCATTGACGCGCTTCTCGGAACTGGACTGACTGGTGAGCTGAAAGAACCATATATGACCATCGTGAAAAAGATAAACGAAACAAAGAAAAAAATCATTATCTCCGTAGATGTCCCCACCGGTCTTAGCTCCACTCATAGAATAACTCCTAATTACACGGTCACATTTCATGATACAAAAGAAGGGATGAACGAAAAAAACAGCGGAAAAATCAAAATTGTTGATATCGGAATCCCTCAAGAGGCACTGACGTATGTTGGACCTGGTGAGCTTTCTGTGTTCTATCCGCGTCCTGAAAAAAAATCACATAAAGGCGAGAATGGAATCGTCCTTGTCATCGGTGGAGGCCCATATATCGGGGCTCCAGCCCTCAGTGGTCTTGCAGCCTTACGAACCGGTGTGGACCTTGTCTACATCGCGACACCACAACGTTCCTGGGAGTCTGTCGCGGCTTTTTCACCAAACTTCATTGTCAAAGATTTAGCACACGATATGCTCACCAAAGAAGATATCCCTCAAATCGAAGAACTTCTTGAGAAAAGCACCGGGGTGATTCTTGGGCCCGGATTAGGAACCGCGTCTGAAACCGAAGAGGCAATCATCCCGTTAGTACAACGCATCATAGCAGAAAAAAAACCATTGGTCCTAGACGCGGATGCCATCAAACCAATTGCAGAAAACCTCACGCTCATACAAAATTCCACAACCGTGGTCACCCCGCATGTCGGTGAGTTTAAAAAACTCACAGGAATCACACTTTCACAAGATCTTGACACACGGATTGCTGTTGTGAACGATTGGGCGGCAAAACTTGGGATAACGATTTTCCTGAAAGGATACATAGACGTCCTGAGCAACGGCAGAGACTTCAAACAAAACAAAGTCCATAATGAGGCGATGACCGTCGGGGGAACCGGAGACGTCCTGGCAGGCATCATCGGGGCATTGCTTTCAAAAGGAGTTCGACCATTTGAGGCAGTTCGAGTCGCCGCATTCCTTAATGGGGAGGCGGGAAACGAGGCGTTCCAGAAAAAATCCTACGGGTTACTCGCAACCGATATCATCGATGAAATCCCAAACGTCCTCAAAAAATATCTATAATTTTTTTTTTATTTTTAACAAAACCAACAGGACGTAGAGATGGTTCTGGTTATTCCCATATCGCTTTTACTTCCTGATGTTTCACAAGCTCCCCTGCGACTTGGTACAACACCCATGCGAGGAACGCAGGCTCTTGTTTCATCTCCTCGGAAAGTGTCATCGTAATCTTATCTTTCATCTCTTGTTCAAGTTTATTAGGGTTTTTTGGCCATTCCGCATACTGGTATTTCTTCATCCATTCCGCGGTCTGTTCAATCATCTCGGTCTTCCTATCAGCGATCTTCCGCACCGCTTTCTCCGTTTTTTTCACAAACATTCCAGTAGATTTTTTTTCCCACATGACTCTATCCTCGTTTCAGATATCTGTCTGTATGATAAAAGTCTTTACTTCGTAATAAAAAAACTTTTAAGAACCCCCTGTGTAATCAGTGGTTCAGATGAAAAAAACGTTTCTCTTGGTCGTCTTGTTCTTCGGCTTTTCACTTCTTTCACCTTCAGCAGCTGCTCTGTTTGGCTCTTCATATACTTTTAAAGGAACTCTGACAGAGGATACAGAAGTGTTTTTTATCGGAAAAACCACCATCGATGGGTCGTTCACCGGTCAACCTATGAACCAGGTAATTGAATCCTCCTTTGTTAAGGATATAGGGGGATTTCCTTTCATTGGAAAAAGCAGGATAACTGATCTTCATTCGGTCATCGTTGCAGAAGACATCAATATAACCACAGCAGGTTCCCTTGGGGAGTTCATTGTGCAATATTACGACCAGGTCACTTCTTTTTCAGATGTTGATATCATCACTGATGATGGTCTGTTCCTTCTTGGCATCAATAATGGTACCATCGATCTGTCCTCTGATCTCCCCTATGCGGTTACCACCGTCGTTCCTCTTGAAGTAGTTCCTGATACGATCGCTCGGTTTTTTGTCATAGGTACGAACTATCCGCTCATCATGCATTGCGCTGGAGATTTTTCTATCCTTACCACCCTATCAGACACCAGCACCATTTCCATAAAAGGGAGAGACGGCACGACACTCTGGACTGGTGGGTCTCCAAACGATTACCTTATCATACAGGATACAACATTCACTGTTACAAAAGATCCCTCGTTATCTTTTTTTCCTCTTCATGACGCCACGTCGACAATTTCATTGACGGTGTCGGTTTCCCCTGCAGGTCCCACCGATGTTCGGATTCAACAACTCATACAAAACGTCTCGATGGTTCTCGGTGATTTTGGAGCTGGTATCAGCTCTGATTTCGTTCAAAGCATCAATGACTTAAGCGCTTCTCTTCAGGCAGCCTCTTTTGTCGGAAATGGAGCGATGGTTTTCCTGAAAACCAATGATTCTGTAACTATTGATCATTCGACGCAACGGTTTTCATCTACAGGATTTGTTCGTTTCAACACCTTAGACATCACGAATTTCGGGTCTTCCACAGGACCAGTCCTCAAAGCGGATTGTACCCTGTGCTATCTTGGAGATCACTTCTATAATCCTTCAGCAAAACGAAACATGGATGGTATTGCGTTTCCATACGAATTGCTTTTCATCTGGATTCTTTCATTGTGTGTCTTTGTCTACGTCCGGTTTTTCTTACGACCCCCTGTGGACATCTCTCTAGATGCGAAAGTCAAACGGTACGCTTTCCCCATCCATGTCTTTGCCTTGGTGGTTGCATTTCTCCTGCTTGATATGGAAGTCAACATCCTGTTTGGTATCAGCGCCCTTACCTCCCTAGTGTCGCAAGGAGCCTCTATGATTACAGCAGTATTTTTCATCTTAGAAATAATCATCTGGATTTTGGGGTACCTCATTTTAGCAATCCCCCTTCAGCTTCTTTCATACGCAATCCTTCATTTCCTTGGTATCGGGAAATGTGGCAATGGGATCTGGAAAGCGGTTGGGGATTTTTCTATCTGGTTGTTTTGTGGATTCTATCTCCTTTTATTCTTCAACATTCTTTTTTCAGTGATTAATTTTAATAGTCTCTTTCCAATGGGATGACCTTATGTCGCCTACACTTCAACCTCTCATCGATGAACCTGCTCTTCTGCTCAAAGAAAAAAAACTGTTGGTTATTGCAGATCTCCATATCGGAATTGAAAACGAATTACGAGAGAATGGTTTACAGGTGCCTTCCCAGACCAAGATAATGGAAGAGCGATTGATCTCGATTGTCACAAAAAATAAGATAAACGATATAATCCTTCTTGGAGACATTAAACATACTATCCCTTCTTCGACCTATCAAGAACGAACCGATGTGAAAAGATTTCTTGAGACGATTCAGTCATACAGCACCCTGCATGTTCTGCCTGGGAATCATGATGGGAATATCGATCGGTTACTTACACCAGGTATTCAACTGCATCCTTCAGATGGATATGTGTTTGAGGAGATAGGATTTACACATGGTCATCGAAAACCATCCGACGAAATCATGCAATGTGATCAGGTGATTATTGGTCATTCCCATCCGACTGTGATGCTGATGGACCGTCTTGGATACCGGACGTTTGAACAATGCTGGTTACGAGGTCCAATCCTTTCTGAAGCCTTGAAAGAAAAATATCCGACCTCATCAACATCGCAGGTTCTTCTCATGCCCGCATTTAATCCATTATGCGGGGGGACCGCGGTGAATCAGGATACGTTGCTTGGGCCGTTTCGTTCCCTTATCGACGTTGACAACGCAGATCTGTATCTTCTGGATGGTTCTTCATTAGGGAAGGTAAAGGACCTTAAGGAATCAAGTTAACCTTAAATACATCATGTAATATACGAAACCGACTTACAACCACAGATACTGATGGATTATGGAGCTGAATATCTCTGAAAAAGTCGGCAGCCTATTACAGGCAGTATTTCTTCTTATTCTCCCATGGGTCGTCCTCTTAATTGGACTTATGGTCTCATTCGAGAATGTCTGGTATTACCTGTTATGTATCACCTGGTTTGGTTGTGGGCTGGTCATTTTTGGGACCCTCAACTAGCATGAGAGTGAATAACTCGTTTTTTATTAAAACCAAAATCATTTAAATCACCTACCTTATTCTGTTTTCCTGTTGATCGGGATGGTTAATTATATTATCGTCACAGGCGGAGTCATTTCTGGATTAGGTAAAGGAATTACGACCGCATCGATAGGAAAGATTCTTGTGAATCATGGTTATAAAGTGACAGCGATTAAGATCGACCCCTACATCAACTTTGATGCAGGCACCCTGCGACCAACGGAACATGGTGAGGTCTGGGTCACAGAAGATGGCGGGGAGATTGACCAGGACCTTGGTCATTATGAACGATTCTTAGATATCAACATTCCAAAGTGTAACAATATCACCACTGGTCAAGTCTATAGCGCGGTCATAGAAAAAGAACGAAACGGGAAATACCTTGGGAAAACCGTACAACCAATCCCGCATGTGACCGATGAGATTAAACGAAGGATCCGAACACCAGCAGAGGAAACAAAATTTGACTTCGTCCTTGTTGAAATCGGTGGCACGGTCGGAGACTATGAAAATGTCTTGTTTTTAGAAGCAGTTCGTCAGATGAAGCATGAGGGAGAAAAAGTCATCTATGTTCATGTCACCTATGTCCCGGTGCTTAAATCAGTTGGTGAGGCAAAAACCAAGCCAACACAGCATTCCGTTAAATTGCTTCGAGAGATAGGTATTCAACCTGATTTTATCATTACACGTTCGGAAAAGCCACTGGATGATGTACGAAAGGAAAAGATCGCATTGTTCTGTAACGTCTCAGGTGAGGATGTTATCTCTGATTCTAATATCGATAACGTCTACGGCGTCCCCTTACTGTTCGAAGAGCAAGAGCTCTGCAAGAAAATTTTAAAGAAACTTGGGTTACGCAAAGAAGAAAATGATTTCAATGCTTGGAAAAACTACATTGCGAAAATCAAAAAACTCGATAAAAAATTAAAAATCGGGATCGTCGGGAAATATTTTGACATCGGAGCGTTTAAACTTTCTGATTCGTATATCTCTGTCATCGAGGCCGTGAAACATGCGGCCTGGAATAATAATATCCGCCCTGAGATCGAATGGATAGACTCGAAAATCTTTGAAAAACACCCCCGGAAAATCGTCAATCTGAAAAAATTTGATGCGATCATTGTTCCTGGTGGGTTTGGGCTTTCTGGTGTTGAGGGGAAGATTGCGACGATAAAATATGCTCGTGAGAACAACATTCCATATCTTGGGTTATGTCTTGGGATGCAGCTTGCCGTCGTTGAATATGCACGAAATGTCTGTGGGTTAAAAGGTGCTAATACCACCGAGATTGAAAAAAACCCAGCACACCCGGTTATTGATTTCATCCCTGACCAGATTAAAATCGTCACGGAATCCCGCTATGGTGCCACCATGCGGCTTGGCGCGTATCCTGCGATTCTCACCGATGGTTCATTGATTAAAAAACTGTATAATGATCAGAATAAGGTTTACGAGCGTCATCGGCATCGCTACGAGGTCAATCCGAAATATATCGACATCCTTGAGAAAAAAGGCTTAGTGTTCTCCGGTCGTTCTCCTGATGGGGTTTTGATGGAGTTCATGGAATTACCCAGTCATCCGTACTTCACCGGGACACAAGCACACCCGGAGTTCAAATCTCGACCGATGAAACCTGCTCCTCTCTTCGATGGACTCATCAAGGCAGCCAAGAAAAAGAAAGAATAAAAACCATCACATTGTTTTTGGCTCGAAAATCGTTTTATGCAGCACTAGATTACTTGCGAAAAACCACAACGGCGGGATCAACGCAACAAGGATGATGTAGCTGTTCAAAGAGCTTAACATGATTGGTGTCGTCGCATACATGAAAATAACGATAATCCCAATCAATTTTCTGATACGTGTCCGGTCAAAGGTCTTGATGGAATATAATTTATAAATCGAAAAGAACGTCNNGGGTATTTCTTACTTGCAATGTCGTATATCGTCGCGAGGAAATAAGCTATAAGAAGGATAAATACAAGCACGAGGTATCTAATGAGATCAGAGAAAAACACAAACGAAAGGAGAAACGAACCAATCAAACATGATATCGCGAAGAACGCAGCACGTTTCCTAGTGATACTCCCTCGAACCAATGGTCGTGCATAGAGATCTTTGGAGAGTTTATCCAGTCTAATATCTATGACATCGTTAATCACAAACCCATAGATGTGAGCGAGACTTCCAATGATAAACAAAATAAATAACTTCCAGAGCGACAATGAACCAACATTCCACATGGATAACGCGCCAAGGACTGGGGCGACAGCGGTCAAGCCCATGTTAAAGAGACGTGTTAGTTCCAAGTAATCACGAAGCATTACCACAAAAGTAAACCGGAGGCCCATAAAAAACCATCGGTTTATAACCTATAGGTTTTTATACCGATTCCTATTTTTTTCCTTTGTGTTTGAAAAACTTCGCTCGTTTGCTGACATCGGTCGAACGCAAGGGATTACAACCAGCGCATCAATTGCGATCGTCGGCGCTCTGACTTCCACTGTACCAGTTGGATGGTACTACATCGTGTATCTAACGATTCTTTCTCTCTTTGCCCATATGGTGTTAAACACCTACATCGCGTTAGGTGACGTCGAGCTCGATGCGCACACATATGTTCCCTCAAGAAACCCTGTCATCAGCGGTCTGTTGTCGAGGAAAGAAGCGATGCGTTTCTTCTATGCAGGAACCTTCATCTGTCTCCTTATGATTGCCCTTCTTCTCCTATCGATTCCTCCTTTTTCTGTCCTTCTCTGTTTCCTGTGCTCCATCCCTGCATTTGGCTCCCTCATTTGGTACGGTTGGAAAGGAAAAAAAATCCTCCTCTCTTATGATTTCTCATTTTCGATCTCCTATTCCTTTTTTGTTATCTTCGGAGTGTTTGCTGTCGGTGGAATGCCCACGACATATACCTGGATTTTTATCGGCGTGGTCATCTTTGCGGCAACAGCTTTTGCTCAATGGGAAAATGGTTTAAAGGACGTAGATGCAGACCGAAGCGTCGGGGTTAAAAGCTTTGCAGTGGTCACTCAAGTCAGAAACAACCAACGACTCCATATAACACATCCGTATTATCTGTATGGTTGCGCATTAAAAATAGGGTTCCTTTTCTGTAGCTTTCTGGGGTACTGGTACTCACAGAACATCTACTACCTTCTGTTCTTCGTGCTGTATGGTATCACCTCCCAGGTCTTCATCATGTACCGATTTCTAGTCAAACAAAAACCACAAGACCACCGACGAACGATTCTCCTAGACGTAACATTCGCTGCCATCCTGGGATATTCAACGATTTATGGCTACACCGGTATCGTCCCGATTGTGTTGCTGATCATCTATCTTATCGGGGGTTACCTGATCGGTTCATTCGTTCAGTCAAAATCTGAATTTAAATTCGGGAGATTCTCCTCTTCAACAAAATAAAAAAACCTATGGTTTCTTCTTCAGGAAGGCATCAATCGCTCGCGCCGCTCGTTTTCCCGCTCCCATCGCGAGAATCACGGTAGCTGCACCGGTCGCGATATCACCGCCAGCAAAAATCTTTTGGACCGATGTCTGCCCATCCTCATCAGTAATAATATTCCCATGTTTACCGATTTTCAGGTCCTTCATGGTCTGTGGGATTAACGGGTTTGGACTTTGACCAATTGCGACCAGTGCGGTATCAATAGCTAACTTTTCTTCAGAGCCTGGAATGGGAACAGGTCGTCTCCTCCCAGAATCATCAGGCTCCCCTAATTCCATTTTCAAATATTCAACTTCCTTGAGAATCCCTTTCTCATCTCCGATGAATCGAATCGGAGCCGTCAACAACTTGAAAACAACTCCCTCTTGTCTTGCGTGTTCGATTTCCTCTGCACGAGCCGGCATTTCAGCTTCTGTCCTGCGATAGAGAATATAGGATTTCTCTGCTCCAAGCCGTAACGAAGTACGTGCGCAATCCATCGCCACATTCCCTGCCCCAAATGTCACGACAATCTTCCCTATCTTCACTGGCGTATCATATTCAGGGAAGCGATACGCTTTCATCATGTTCACTCGAGTCAGGAATTCATTTGCTGAATAGACTCCATCGAGGTTCTCACCAGGGATATTCAACCAATTCGGAAGACCCGCACCTGTACCTATGAAAACGGCATCAAACTCATCCATTAATTCCTGAACAGTTATGGATTTTCCGACCACGACATCATAGTTAATTTCAACCCCAAGACTTTTTATATACTCCACTTCAGATTTCACAATAGCTTTCGGAAGACGAAACTCAGGGATACCGTACATCAACACACCACCTGGGTCGTGTAATGCCTCAAAGACGGTGACTGAATGGCCCATCCGTGCGAGATCACCAGCACAGGTCAGCCCTGCGGGGCCTGAACCAACCACGGCGATTTTCTTCCCTGTTGAAATTGGTTTCTTTGGAGGTTTTTTCCCTTTCTCCCGTTCGAAATCAGCAATAAATCGTTCCAATCTGCCAATACCAACAGGTTCTCCGATCTTCCTTAGTGTACATTCTCCTTCACATTGGCTTTCATAGGGGCAGACACGCCCAGAGATCGCAGGGAGGTTATTTTTTGCTTTGATGACCTCTGCTGCTTTCTCAAAATCACCTTGGGCTATAAAATTAATAAAACCAGGGATATCGATTTCCACAGGACAACCCTTCATGCATGGTTTGTTTTTACACTGCAGGCAGCGCTTAGCTTCTTCAATTGCAATTTCTTTGCTATATCCGTATGGTACCTCTTTGAAATTTTTTATTCTCTCTTGTGGAGGTTGCTCTGGCATTTCGTGTTTGGTTTTTCGGACGCTCATTGGTCACCTGCCATTTTGCACGCTTCTCCTTCGGCATGAACAAAACGACGGTTACGAAGCATTAAATTATCATAATCCACTTTATGGCCATCAAACTCAGGACCGTCAACGCACGCGAACTTTGTTTTTCCGTCAATCGAGACCCGGCATCCACCGCACATCCCGGTTCCATCAACCATAATAGGGTTCAAACTCACCAGAGTCTTAATATGGTATTTTTTTGTCAGATTGGAAACAACCTTCATCATGATTATCGGACCGATTGCCATGACCATGTCGACCTGGTGTTTATCGATAATCTGCTGTAAGACATCGCTGACAAATCCCTTGTGGCCCTTCGATCCATCATCAGTCGCAATATAAAATTCGTCGCTAGACGCGTGAATCTCAGATTCTAAAAGCAGAAGATCTTTAGTTTTTGCACCAAGGATTGAGATTACAAAATTCCCTTCTTTTTTCAATGCCTTCACAATTGGATATAACGGGGCAATGCCAACCCCTCCGCCGACGCATACAACAGTTCCATATTTTTTCACCTCTGAAGGTAGTCCCAGAGGGCCTGCAAAATTTTCTAACGAATCACCAACATCTAGTATACCAAGTTGTTTTGTTGTCTTTCCCACCTCAAGAAAAATAATGGTAACTGTTCCTTCTTTTGGATCCGAATCAGCAATCGTTAAAGGGATGCGTTCTCCTTTTTCATCGATTCGTAAAATGATGAATTGACCGGGCAATGCTTTCTTTGCAACCAACGGGGCTTTTATTTTTAAGAGCTTCACATTTTCGGATAATACCTTTTTATCAACAATCGGATACATAGAACCCCTCTGGAAATACATTCCTTTGTAGTAACCGTAATTAGGAGGAATTTTAATAGTTTATGATATCCTTAAAAAGAGCCAAAATTTATTAAGAATTAACAGATGGCACGCATAACGAATTATGCTGTGGTGGAAAGTTGAAAGGCATCTTTGTCTCAGATATCCATGGAAACATCCCACGATTCCAACGTCTCTTTCAAATCATTAGAAAAGAAACGCCAGACGCCGTTTTTTTTGGAGGAGACCTTCTTCCTCTTCACCTAGTAAAGCATGAAACTATGGAAGAATTTGTGCAAGCAACTATCTTTTCAGAGATGAAAAAGATACGGAGTGACTGTGATAAAAAAATCCGATTTTTTGTTATTATGGGGAACGATGATCCGCGTATGTATGAACGTTTTTTTATAAAAGCAGATAACGCAGATCTCTTAACTTACATTCATCAAAGAACCATCTCTTATAAAAAAATGTACGTCACTGGATATTCATTTGTGCCCCCAACACCGTTTCAACTCAAAGATTGGGAACGTTATGATGTCTCTCGGTATGTTGATGTTGGTGCAGTGTCACCAGAACAAGGGAAACGAACAGTTGAGATTCCGTTCGATGAAATAAAATATTCAACGATAGCCGAAGATTTAGAGAAACTTTCAACTCAGAGTCCTTCTGAAAAAACTATCTATCTGTTTCATTCACCACCGTATCATTCATGTCTTGATCGAGCAGATTTGCATGGAAAAAAAGTTGATCACGCACCCATGGATGTACATGTGGGAAGTATTGCGATCCAACGTTTCATAAAAACACATCAGCCATTGTTGACCTTACATGGTCATGTGCATGAATCAGTACGGCTCACAGGATTATGGATGGAAAGAATAGGGAGAACATTTTCATTTACTGCAGCGCATGATGGACCTGAGCTTTCAGTGGTACGATTTGATACTAATCATCTGCAGAATGCAGTCAGGGAACTCGTCCCCATTTCTTAAACATCTTTTTTCAGGGAAATCTTCCGCACGGTCTGATACGGGGACGTGATATGAGACGCCCAGGAGCTTTTCTTTTTAATATCCTCATCAGTGATAATATGGACGTCTAGCAGACCTTCGGTGTCAAAACCAGTACGTTCTTTGTTTTCTTTAGCGAGTTTTTTGCCCCATTCATCAAACCATACCATCAGTTTATCCTTCTGCTCATCAGAACCTTTGAAATGCACGAGTAGATCGATATCACTAGTCGGACCAGGACTCCCGTCTTTCGTGCTTCCTATAAGATACATCTCTTGAACGCCATATAACTCAGGATCAAGCGCTTGTGCGATCTCTTCTATCTTCTGCGTCCGCCAGCTCAGATGATCCGCTGGTTTTAGGTATGCGAGTGCTTCGTTTGCCTCACCATCCATGACAACCGAAAGTGTTCCTCCGGGGATGATATCAGAGACTCTTACAAGACGCACTACATCCTCAAAGTTCGTATACGCAGGGAGAACTTCCGACAACCTGTTTTGCGATTCACAAAGCATTTTCTCATTGAAAAGATCTTCTCCTTGATCAGGATATAAGGGGAGGTACCTGATGTTTGATTCCACTAAGTCTTGGAAGAAATGTGTTCCAAAGGAAAGCTCAGGGATATATCCGCCTTTTTCTTTTGCTATTTCTAACATCATAGAGGTGTTGTTGATATCTCCATACCTTACAGGGACTCCTAATTTTATATCACCTTTGCTACCCCACCGTCCAGGACCCATCAGAATAAACTTTCTTTTTGGGAGTTTTGTGTTTAACTCACTAACAATCTTTGCGATCTTCAGCATCTGCTCTCTTTTGGTAAGATTCGTATATTCCTCAGGGATGACGTACACGATATATTCGATGTTTTCAATCTGGCCGGTAGTTACGTATTTTTTCGTAGAAAAGAGTTTTCGATCCTCCGGGATATCCTTTGGTACTGGTTTTCGTTCGATATCTCTAGATTGACTTTGCGGTCGACACTGTAGGATAAAAAGGTTTTTCCCATCACAGGCGAACTCTACATCAACAGGGGTACTTATTTTTTCTTCTAACAACGCTAATATGCGTTTTATTTTTTCAAGGAAATCCGTTTTTTCAAATAGATTGGAGAAGGTAACAACGATATCTGCTTCTTTTGGGTTAAAGAGAACATTTGGTGGAGTAAGTCGTCCACTTTCATGAATTGAAACAATATCACTCAGGTTTGGAAATTCATCTGCATGTTCTCTAAAGAATTTCACTGCATCAACAGTATCAATGATGCCGGTTTCTAAATTAATCATATCCATGAATCGGGGTGAGTACTTGATCCTTTCTTCAACAAGAGGATTAACTTGGAGGTTTGGTCTTTTCGGTGAAATCAAAATTGGGTAATCATTCCCCATTCTATCGACAGCCCGCGTCCCAAGACCAGGGACGATACGGATCATCCCGTCCTCTCTACTAATACGTGGGGACCAACGGAACTCGTTTCTACTAAAGGCAACCCCTGCATAGGTTGGTAGAAAATACGGTCCGACCCTGGTTCCGACGACCTCTTGAATTAAGATCCCCATCTCCTCATTGAAATCAAGGAGTCCCCGCTCACGTCGATATTCAATAGGATCTGGGCTGAACGTGGATGCATAGACCTCTGCGATGGCATCCATAAGCGCATGAAGTCGTTCCTCCTCGGTGCCTAAATTCGGAACAAATAAGCTTTTGTATTTCCCTGAAAAAGCGTACCCAAAGTTATCCTCAAGAAGGCTTGAGGAACGGACAATGATGGGGTTGTCTTTGAAGTCACTGATAATTCTGCGTAATCCTTCGACGATTTCATAAGGAAATGTTGAATGTTTGAAAATCTGCTCTAAAAATGGTTGTTCTTGCCGAATTTCAATAGGGTCCAAATACTTCACATGAGATACTTCATCTAAATCGTTATAGTGAATAAATGATAAGATGGAATCCGAGGTAAGATACCAGCTTTTTGGAAATGCGATATCTTTCAGCACATCGTCTTTTTTCATCTCTTCTTCGATGATTTTCTCCGCAAGTAGGACCCCTGATGATTTTCCCCCTAATTTTCCCGTGCCTTGAGCAGGACCAACTACATGTTCTAACAGAAAATCAAAGTCGAAGACATCAAAAAACATCTTCGCGACGTTGACATACTCGAGACGATCAGTGAAAAACCTCCGAATCAACGCGGTTTTAATACTCATTTGATCTTCTGGCGAAATCGATAATTCTGCATCTGGTTGGTCAAAGAACCTATTTAACTCCCCTGCAATTTCAACTAAAGGAATCCCTGTTTTCTGGGATTGAAGAAGTAATGGTCGTGCTTTATCTTGTTTCATCCAATTCGCAAATAAGTTTGAGATATCTTCGGCAGGGATGCATTCCTTGGCAATTTCAAAAACCTCTTTTTGTATGGTCACCAGATCAGCGAGATCCTGCCGTTGATTTGGCATGTGAATACCACGCCAGTCCACCGCGCTTGAATCACTATCAATGGAAGGCGCAATGCGATTTAAAAGAGCGGTGACTTTCTCATTTTCAATTCGATAGAGATAATACGTCATCTTTCTGGTTATTCGGAGCAATGTCCGAGGATCGGTTTTTACAAGTAGATCAAGGATGACTTCCCAATCAGGTTTCTGCGCAGGGGTTTTTGATATCGCAGCAATCTCTTTTTCCTCTGCCTTCATTATTTTTTGAACGTAATCTAATCGTTTTCGTTGCTGCTCAAGTTCTTCTTTGATGCGTCGTTCTTCGATAAATTTTCCTAATAGGCTAGCTATCGCATCGATTAACCGTCGCTCCTCTAAGAGAAATGGACCTTCCGCTGCATGAGATTTTTCTTCAAGATATGCGACCTCAAGGCGACCTATTTTTTTCTCTTCAACGACAATGTCGCTCTCCTGTGTCCATTTTGTTTTTTTATAATTCTCGGTTTTGAATTCTTTCCGTCCTTCAAGATTAATTCGTACGCAGGTTATCTCAGGAAATTGCCAGGCGGGTGGCATTAAATTTACTATTTTCTGCAGCGCTTCATCGATAGAGAGTCTGCTATCATTGACGACCTTTGTTATTTGGTAAAAGCAATTGAGCTCTTTTACCCGTTCTTTGAGCTCACGCATCATGTTTCCGTTTGTGGATTCAACAATTTTATCGTCCATGGTAATCTCCTGTGCCATTTCGATTGTCTCCCATACCGCTCATAATATTTAATATAGTACCATTATCCATTATTTTTCTTTTTCCGTATGACTGCTTTTCCTTGTTTTCCGTCTATTTTCACCTCAAGCTCAAAGGGTGTTCGTACATGTCTCACATCTGTCATATCTTCAATTACAGGCAGGGAATCAAGCCACTGTGCATCAATGTTTCCCTTTCCATCTTTTGTTATCAAATATCCGACCTGGGATGAGATAAGATCATGGAAGAAATGTGATCCCTGCGATGGATCAATCGCCCGCTCTTTAAAAGGTGTCTCGATAATAACTTTCACACCAGCTATATCACTCCAAATCACTGGGATTCCTAGCCAGTGATCTGCAGAGCCCCACCGCCCTGGCCCTATAAGCATATATGGTTTTTTTTCTTCCATTAATTTCGAATTCAAAGAACGTAGTTGGTTTACCACTTGAGCTGAGGTTGACATATTAAAGGATGATTTTACATAGATGATATCCTGGATTGTGTCAAGAATTCCGTTTCCTAGGGCGTTTTCACTATAACAGATATCTGTTTTGGCGTCGAAATCGCCTATAACGATGTCACTTGTTTTTCCTGGAGGGACCATACTACGGATTTGCAAGATAACCAATTCTGCTCTTTCAGATTCTGTTTGCCCAATATTTACTGCGAATTCGATCTCAACCGGATATCCTAAGGTAATTTCACTTATTCGTAACAATAACTTCAAAACTTTTGGCAAGGGTATCACATCGTATTGGGTGATTGGACCGAAATCAATAACGAGTGATCCTTCTTCGTACACCCCTGGGTAGAGACTATCATCTTGACGCACGTACGTTGATGCTATCTTGTCAAGCATACCATGTCGTCGAGCATCATCAATTCCAAGAATGCTATAGGATGTTTCTTCGTTTCTCTCAACGATACGATAAACAGATTTCAGATTCAACGCATAAAACTTGCGTTGCGAATATCTCATAAAATCCTTAGGGGTCCCGTATAAGGGAACTGTGGGGCTCTCGGGACAAAACCCAAACGTACTGCCTCCATCAACAATGGCTTTTCCCAACCCAAGTGCAAGATAGACGATTCCATCTTCTTGTTTACAACCCCCTGACGGATAATAGTTATAGGATTTTGCCACCCCTGAAATCGCTGGGTAAAAAAACGTTTCATGTTTGCGTCCAACGACTTCTTGGATAATCACCGCCATTTTTTCGTCACCAATATTTTTCGGCGTTGATTTAATATATGTTCGTGCTTTTTCAAAAAATGTTGAAGCATATACATATTTCACTGCGTTACAGACATCCTGGAACCGGAAATCAGTTTCCCAGGATTCATTTGGTAACAATATGGAATCATAAATGCCAGCAAAGGATTGTAACAACGAATCTTCAAGTACCCCTGAGGAACGTATCACCAATGGTTTTCGTGAATTGTGAATAAACGCTCGGAGATCACCAAGGACGGTCGCAGGAAGGCTAGCGGACATGAATTTCAAAGCGATCCGCTCATCGGGGAGATCAAAAAGTTCTTGGTTTGGTAATGAATTTTGTGCTAAAAATGATTCATAGATATCAGTGGAGATAACAAGTGTACGAGGTATTGTTATCCGAAGATTTGGGAACATGTCATCTGAAATATATTTTGAAACAAGTTTTGCAAGAAATGATAGCCCTCGTGCTTTTCCTCCAAGTGCTCCTTTCCCGATGCGACTGATTTCGAGATAGGAGGCAAGATTTGATCGTTCAAAAGGAGTCACCGATGTTTGTGTCTGAGCATATTTGTATTCTTCTAACAAATCGATAAGTCGTTTCCGTAACTCGGCGCCCTTTCTAATCTCTTTTTCAACTTTCTGGATTTTTTCTGAAAGCTCAATTTCACCCCGAACACGAATCCAGGTAGAAAACAGATGTTGGTTTGTCGCATGGGCAAGAGTGGCTTCATCAATTGATAACACAGCATCCTCAAAATCCTTAATATTTTTAATTCGATAGAGTTCTTTTTGATTTGTATCTTTAAGGACTATCTCTCTAGGACCAAGACATTCGTTGATAAAATCTTTAATGATTAATGCAAGTGTTGCATCCTTTTTTGACACAAACCGAAGATGGGGTCCTAATAAGATATCTTTACTAAAAGGTTCAGAAGATTGAATGAGGATCGGAAAATTTGGTTTTTCCTTCTGTATTATTTGGGCAAGTTTTTCGCCAGCCTGTTTCTCTTTAATTAAGCTACTATCAAGTTGATTGTCAGTGATTACACCAACAATAATACTCTTATTGATCTGATAGAGATTTTCTGCAGTTTTAAAATCCTGTGCATGTAACAGGACTGGTCGATTGTTGAGGCGAAGTAATCGCTGTTCCTCACTTAATGAATCAGAAAGGATACTCTCAAGAAAGTGATGGATCTCATCATAGAGTAAAAGAAGATAGGTGGAATAATATTGAATCGAATCTTCGATTAATAATATACATCGGCCATGAGATGCAAGAGCCGGGTCTTTTTGTATATTGACAGAATCTTCTATGAGTTGAATAATGGTAAGAATGATTTTTCCATCGCCATTCCATGTCAATATTTTACTAAAAATATTTTCAGTGTTTTTTTCTTCGATTTTTATAAGTTCTGCTAAATTGTTCCCTAAAAGGACAATCGGAATATCGGTTAATGATTTCATTTGTTTTGCCAAGACGAAATTATCAGTATCATCGATCTTATCAAAAACAATTACGAGGTCAAACTGCTGATTTTTCAGAATTGACAAACATTCCTCTTTGCTTTCAACATGTGTTATCTGCGGTGATGTTTCACGACCAAGCGCTGAATAATATTCCTGGAATAAAGAATTCAATCTGCCTTCTTCCTCTAATTGGAAAAAATGATATGAAGAAGAAAGAAGGAGAATTTGTTTGATAGTATATGGTTCATCGTGTTGTTCTTTTTCAAGTTCCTTTTGTTTGACTATTGAGGGAGTAACACCGGTGATTCCTTCGATACAACTAATGATTTTTTTTTCTCTATCGTTAAACCGGATGTTCATATGATCGGATTACACCCAGCCTCGCATTTTACATGCTTCAGCGACTCGGGAAATCGCAATCATATACGCAGCGTCACTAACCCGTATTTTCTTCCGTTTTGATAACTCCCACACTTTATAAAATGCATCAGTCATCTTATTGTCAAGCTTCCCAAGGACTTCCTCTTTTGTCCAATAGTAATTCTGGTTACTTTGTACCTGCTCGAAATAACTACAGACTACGCCACCAGCGTTTGCAAGAAAATCAGGGACGACTATAACACCCTTTTTCTCAAGATAATCCTCTGCTTCAGGTGTCACGGGTCCATTCGCACCACAGATTACGATTTTTACCCGCGGTTTAATTTGGTTTACATTCTCTTCGGTAATAGAGTGTTCAAGAGCAGCGGGTATGAGAATATCTACATCCTGTGTTAACCAATCATCACCTGGCCGATTTTCATAACCGAGTTTTTCCGCCTGTTTTTTATCGATGGTTCCAAAACGATCGGTGATTTTTATGAGTTCATCGAGTTTGATCCCTGTTTTTTTATAGTAGGAATACGTGCGGTTCTCTACCTGATCCCAGCAAGACACTGAGACAACAGTTCCTCCATATTGGAGAAGTAATTCCGCTGAATAACGAGCGACATTTCCAAATCCTTGGATGGATGTTGTAGTTTTTGCAATATCCATTTTCATTTCTTTTAAAAGTTCACGAAGGATATAGATAATTCCATATCCTGTTGCCTCTGTTCTTCCACGTGACCCACCGAGTTCGACTGGTTTTCCAGTGATTAAACCCGGATATTGTCCGCCCATGATCGTTTCGTACTCATCCATAATCCACAGCATGTGTTGTCCACTTGTCATCACATCAGGTGCAGGGACATCGCGGACTGGTCCAATATCGCGGGCAATTTGTCGTACCCATCCTCTGCAGAGTTTCTCTTGTTCACGCTCTGAGAGATTATGTGGATCACAAATAATCCCACCTTTTCCTCCACCTAGGGGGATATCAGCGACAGAACATTTCCAGGTCATCCACATCGAGAGTGCTCGAACCGTATCCTGTGTTTCTTGCGGGTGGAAGCGGATTCCCCCCTTACAAGGTCCTCGTGCATCATTATGTTGAACACGAAATCCTCGAAATACCTTGATGGTACCATCGTCCATGCGAATCGGGATTGAAAAACTATATTCGCGGAGGGGATTTCGTAAGAGCTCTCGCGTTTGTTCATCGAGGTTAAGTTGATCTGCAATCCGGTCAAATTGTTGTTGTGCCATTTTAAACGGGTTAAAACCTTCTTTTTCTTTTCTAAAAACTCCAGTTGTTCCTTTTTCCTGTTTTAATTCTTGTTTAACTTGCATAATTCATACGCCTCTTCTTCGCCCACCATGTATTGTAATCCTATATAAATAATTTAGGAATAAGAAATAAAAGGAGAACAAATTGACCTGATGTATGTAATTTTCGTTTTTGTGAGATGTTTTTATATAATTAGTAAGTGATATCTCTTATCAGATATCAGATAACGGGATGTGGAGAAATAATAAAAATTAAATACAAACGTAGAATTATATCAATAAAATATCTTTAAAAGTTCTGCGATATGGAACTTAAAATGTCACAAAGTTCCATTAAGTGGCCTAGGCGAGCGTAAATGACTGATATGTATGATGAAAAGAAAAAAAAAGAGGAAAACAACGAGAAATCCACGAAATCACAACAGCCTCCTATAAATATTACACCAGAACGACAAAGAGTGGTGAACGAAAAGATATATTATCTCGAAGTTATCAAATCCTGTTGGACTCATGAACCATGGTTATATTTCAAAATAGTCGTAAAAAGTAATGAAGAAATGGGTGATTATATAGCACTCCACGGTCTCGTTCCACAAAATGAACTCCCTGTTCATATGCGATATAAAATACCAGAAAACGAGATTTGGATACGGGAAAATGTTTATGTAGACGTTGAACGACGACGATCAATTCTCGCACATGAATACGCTGAACTTGATTTGATGATCAGTCGTGCTATGAGCTACAAAGAAGCTCACGAAAATGCAGAGTTTTTTGAACATCTCTTTTATCATGAGTAGCTACTTTTTTCAGTTTTGATTATCTCTAAGGATTTTTAGGAATAGAATTGGATCTTCTGACTATTTATATCAATTGGAAAAAGAATCTCAATGTCGGTTATGTATACTATTACTTTAAATCCAATTTATTTTTTCCCATGTTTTTCTTCTTGAAAGATTTCTTTTTTTGGATAAGCCACATTCCTTCTGGTGTAAAACCGTAGGATTTATAGAAATGAAACGCTGGGTTTTTAAATGCGACACCAACTCCTATAAAATCAACATCTTGTGTGTAAAGCTGATTGAGCAATGTTTCAAGGAGCTTATTTCCTATACCACTGTGTCGATACTCAGGATGGACACACACCTCATCGATAAATCCCATGCGCTCTATCCTATAGACCTGTGCTTCGTCTCGCTCTCCTACATGACCTGTGATGATTCCAATAACGTTCTTTTCATCTTCTGCTACTAAAAAATAGTGATTCGGATCTTTTATCAGTTCTTGTTGACGGTTGATGATGTATTCCTGGCATTTTTCCTTTGGTTTTAAGCTATCAAGTATACCACTGTAATGGGTATGTTCTAAGGATGATATCCAATATAATTCAAAGAATGCTTCCAGATCTTCTTTGGTTCCCTTGCGTATCACTATCGGTTTTTTCTTCATTTATTACCCTTTGTATCTCTCTACTCTACGATCTGAATTGGTATTTTTTTTCTCGATATGCAGAGGAAATTAATAAAAAAAAAGAAAAAAGGATTTTATTAAATAAGTCCTTGATCAATCATGGCATCAGCGACTTTGACAAACCCTGCGATGTTGGCACCTTTGACATAGTTGACGAAGTCACCTTCTTTTCCGTATTTCACACAAGAATTATGAATCTGTGTCATGATCCATTGTAGTTTTTTATCGACTTCATCTCTGCTCCAAGAGATACGAGCGCTATTCTGTGACATCTCCAGACCACTGGTTGCCACACCACCCGCGTTTGCTGCTTTTCCAGGTCCATAGAGTATCTTATTTTCGATAAAAATCTCAACACCCTCTGGTGCTGTTGGCATATTTGCGCCCTCTGCGACTAGGATACAACCGTTGTCCACTAGTGTTTTTGCGTCTTCTTTACCAATCTCATTCTGTGTCGCTGAAGGAAATGCACAATCACAAGGGAAATGCCAGGGTGTTTTCCCTGCGACATACTCGCATTTATATTTCTCTGCATATTCTTTGATACGTCCCCGTTGAACATTTTTTAATTCCATTATGTAGGCGAGTTTTTTATCATCGATGCCAGAAGGATCATGGATTGTCCCTGAAGAATCAGATAAGGTGACTACTTTTCCACCAAGTTGATTTATTTTTTCTACGGTGTATTGCGCAACATTCCCGGAACCTGATACAACACAGGTTTTTCCTTTAAATGACTCTCCTTTTGTCTTTAACATTTCCTGAGCAAAATAGGTGGCACCATATCCTGTTGCTTCTGGTCGTATCAAACTGCCACCCCAGTTCAATCCCTTGCCAGTCAGCACTCCAGTAAATTCATTCTTGAGTCTTCGGTATTGCCCAAACATAAAGCCGATTTCACGGCCGCCAACGCCAATATCTCCAGCAGGAACATCGGTATCTGGGCCGATGTATCGTTGTAATTCGGTCATAAATGACTGACAGAATTTCATAACCTCATTGTCGGTTTTTCCTTTCGGATCAAAATCAGACCCGCCCTTCCCACCACCCATTGGTAGTGTCGTCAAACTATTTTTGAACACTTGTTCGAACGCTAAGAATTTCAAAATACTTAAGGTGACGCTGGGGTGAAAACGAAGCCCGCCTTTGTAGGGTCCAATCGCGCTATTCATTTCAATACGGTACCCTCGATTAATTTGTATTTCTCCCTTATCGTCTAACCAAGGTACTCGGAACAAAATTGTACGTTCAGGTTCAACCATGCGCTCTAAAATCTTTGCTTTTTTATATTTGGGGTTTTTCTGAATGTATGGCATGAGACTTTCAAC
Source organism: Euryarchaeota archaeon UBA33 (assembly GCA_002506745.1). Taxonomy (GTDB): domain Archaea; phylum Thermoplasmatota; class E2; order DHVEG-1; family DHVEG-1; genus SM1-50. The sequence goes on along the minus strand of DAYE01000017.1, from coordinate 2,923 downwards.
GACTTCTTGAACTGCCTGATGAAACTCTTTCTCCCCTGGATTTTTTTCTTTTACTTTTATCATGAATTCTTCGACAGATTTATCCATTACTATGCCTCCGATATTTTGTGGTTTGGTATCATTATTTCCTTTTAATAGTTTTTCAACAAAGTGTTAATCGGCCTTCACATAGGAGAATGGGAAAAAATGACTGATTTATATACTCGCATCGGTCAAGCATTAACACGGTTTTAAGCCTGACTTTCGCAGCTGATAGTTAATTTCTTGATTAGGACCTATTTCGCACTTCACACTTTTTGCTCTTTTTCAGCCAATAAATTGGTTGAAAAACCCTTCATTAAAGGTCCTTTTCATAGAAAATAAGGTTATTGATCCAATAAAAATAGGGAAACATACCTCTTTTCACCCCGTTTTTATCAATAATGATCGCAAGTGCGAAATTGCTCAGACTTTGCATGATTAATTTTTTTGAGATACGACCTAATGATTCTTGCTTAAAACGGAGCATGCTGATTACAAACTGAGCTAAGAATATAATGAGTATAGAACCACCTATTCTCCCCTGTTCCTACACTCTTGTTAATCATAGATGTATCTAACTTTTCATTGCTGATAATTAGCTTCCTAACATAGTCTTTTTCACGGTAAAAACGAGTGCTTCATGAAGTGCGAAATTTTTTAATTGAGATAAGTGCAAAAAATTTTTCTTTACCTGCGATTGATTGTTAGAACGCCCGAGTGATTGCTTTATCTAGAAAAAGTCCAGTAAGTGCGAAACTCAGGTTTTAAGACTCAATGTTTTTTTGTGCTAATCGTTGACAGGTATAAAAAGAAAAGAAAAAGAGGGGGGATTTAGTATCCCATTAAGAGTCGTAGTATTGGAAATGCATGTGGAAATCGCTCTAGTAATCTTTCCCATAACCATAGCATCGGTATATTGTACGAGGTGGGCATGCGGATTGGCAGGGGGTCAGACCATGGGCTTTCAGCTCCATTGGTATCCTTTGCTTTGACTTTGATTTGATATGATCCTTTTACACTCCATTTGTGTTTTATACTCTCAGTCGCACCGGAAGCGTTAGGTCCTATCCAACCGCTGTAGGTGCCATCTCCCCAACTCCAATTATAGTATACTTGATCCCCATCTGGATCAGTTGTACTTGTTGTATAGGTATATTCGACATTAATCTTACCGGAGTTAGTTCCTGATGGTTTAACTGGTTTGTTTGGTGGGTTATTAACCGGACATATGACAACCGTTTGTTCTACTATGGTGTAATCACATTCAGCTGGGAAGTCTGGTAGCCACCATTTGTAGTCTAGATTTGGACATGGGCAACCAATTGTCACATTGTGTATATCGTGTGATACGTATTGTGGATCATTATGTTTTGTGTAATCCTGAGTGGGGTTTTGTATATCCCAGCATGGGTCACTTACTGCTATCTTGAGATCCTGTGAGTTGACCCCCGCGCAGGTTAGAAAATGTCCACCGACTCTGACACCATTATTACTATAATACTCGGTCTTAAACGCAAAGTCCTTATCTGGTTGTGGTGTAAACACCCATGGCGGAGCTTCCAAAAAAGCCATTCCACCAGCGTATATATCCGGAGTATAGTAGTGCCAATGGATATTATAGACAGAAGAACCTACCTCGTCAACCGATATGTAATACACAGCACCGGGTGTTAGAGATATCGACGGATCAAAATGGAATTGGTACCATGTTGGCCCACCTGGAATGATAGTCATTTGTGAGATTCCTAGAGGATTGAGACCAGGGTTTGGGATTTGATTCCAAATACAGACTTTAACAGTCGTTGGTGTTTGGTAATTTCCAGACAGTAAAACTTGCACTGCATCTAGAACATTTACAGATGGAGTAAAGCTTTGAAGATGGCCGGTCATATGTGGCAAATCTATCCATGTGGTCCACTGAGTTTGTTGCTGATCAACTACTTTGGCTCGGTTATAATAGCCAATTAGAAGAATAACATCTTGGCTACGTTCAATCTCATTTTCTATGAATTGAAAAGTCGGTTTGTCGTATGTATTTTCTACAAATTTATTGTTAAGACCCGTGTCAATAAACCATTGGTGAATTGCATTCTGCATGTCTGCAATATAGGTAGTTCCCTTGCTGGTAGTCTGCATCGCTTTTGCAAGGTTCTGAATAAGAAGTGGTGCGTTAGCTTTTGAATGGTCATCTCCAGCACCATAATCTGCAACTAATGCAAAGTTGTCTTCTCCATCGCCTGGTGTTCCAGTGGGGGTCGCGTATTTTGAGTCGAACCACCAGAAACAATTTGCTACTGCAACTGGGCCGCAGAACGCCCAGACGGCAACATCATCACCGGCAGGTACTGTTTGGAGGGTACAGTCTAGCCCAGGTGCTATACAATTTTCTGTTGGGTTAAATATGTCATCTCCAGCGGGGAGAGATTGGATGATTCCATCAGGACCGGGTTCTATTGCTTTCCATTGATCTTGTTTCTCATCAAAATCAGGCATTCCACTCGGTGCGTAATTTGGATAAGACGGTTTCCAGTACCAACCTCTTACAAGATCGACACTTCTATACAGTTCTTTCTGTTTTAGTTCTATTTCTCCTGGCGACAAAATTGGTTGATTGTTTCTAAGTATGTTTTGTTGGTTATTGCCGTTTGTATTATCTGTCGAGCTTATGGCCGGAGCTAAAGCTATCAAGATAAACACAGATACGATTGCAAAAACAATAGCCTTCTTCCTCAAATTATTCCTTTCCATTTTTTTCCTTCTCCATTTTATTTTATTATTTCTTTACCTCTGATTGTTTTGAGAGTGGGAGTGGCAGAATTTTGAAGATATACTAAAGGGATAATATGATTAAACCCTACCAGCTTCCCTTCCTATTTCAGGTTTTTATTCCTCCTCTCAAAAA
>DAYE01000039.1 GCA_002506745.1 Euryarchaeota archaeon UBA33 | reverse complement strand
AAAAAGAATAAAAAGTAGTTTTTCCTTCTTCAGAGAAGAAAAAGAAAAAACCACGTTAGAACGATCCTAGATATGTATCTACTTAGAATCTTTTTGGCCGATGTTTCTGATAACAGTCCCTGCAGTAGACTGGTCTGTTACCATCTGGTTTGAACGGAACTTGGGTTTCCTTTCCGCAATCTGCACAAGTAACATCGTGCATTTCACGTGGTGCACCAAAATCCCGACCACCACGATCGGATCTATCTCTTTTTTCCATTATTATATACTTCCTTTTATATTCGGTTCTTTGTTTCCTAGAACCGCTGGAGTGGCATATAGAGAAGGCGTATTTAACTTTATTGATGAGAACAACCACAACAAGCGTCAAAAGTTATTTATAACATAACATCGTTAAATAGAGTAGAGAATAAGGGGGTTATACTCATGAAGAAAAGAGGTTTCATCGTCATTATCAGTATACTCGCCACACTCAGTATGGTTGTTGGGAGTATCCAGGCAGGAACCATTCAAAAAATCATCTCACCAGCATCAAGTCTGCAAACAAAAACTATGACCTATCAATTTTCCCAGCCATCGCTACAAGGCAACGACCTGTATGCGACCATCCATCTCGCAGAAGCGACCGGATACCGAACTATCGCTGGCGAACCAATCCTCCCCATTGTCATGAAAACCATTGAATTACCATTCGGTACAACCATAAAAGACATGCGCTGCAGTTTCACCAGCCAGCCACCCGTCCAGCTCAACCAGAAGATCACACCCGCGGTACAACCAGTACCGTTCATCACCGAGGATCTGATCAGACAACCCTCTGAAAACCCGGAGATCTACACCCATAATCAATTATTCCCAGAGACATGGTACTCGTACCGACTCACTGGAGGACTCAACAAACAGAACATCCTGACAACGTTTCTGACTATCCAAATCAACCCGGTGCGATACAACCCGGCTTCCTACATGATTCAATCTCTGGACCGCATCACCATTGATATCACCTATGAACCCGCCTCCCCGTCATCTTCTTCATTCACAGAAGAGTATGATATGATCATCATCTGCAAAGATTCTTATGCGAAAACACTCGAACCATTGGTGACTCATAAAAACACGCATGGGATCCAGACAAAACTCATTGCTGTTTCCGATATCTATTCAGGAACCTATTTCCCCGCTGAAGGCAGAGACAAACCAGAACAAATAAAATATTTCATAAAAAACGCAAAAGAAACCTGGAACATCACCTACGTGATGTTGGTCGGCAACTACGCACAAGTACCAACAAGGTACGCCAGCCTTGAGACCGACACAGGCGGGTTGTACGAAGAACTGAAATTCGTCTCTGATCTGTACTACGCGGACCTCTACACCTCTAACGGAAGTTTCTGCAGCTGGGATACTGATAACGATGGCCTCTACGCAGAATGGCCGTATCCTGAGAGCCATCCGGCAGAGGATATCGTCGATCTTGTCCCAGACGTCCATGTCGCCAGGTTAGCCTGCATGTTTAAATCAGAAGTAAAAACCATGGTAGACAAGATCATCACCTATGAGAACACCGCAGCAGGAACAAACTGGTTCAAGCGTATGGTGGTCATCGGCGGTGACACCTTCGATAAAAGCATAGAAGGGGGAACCGATTACAACGAAGGAGAGGAGGCAACAGCGAAAGCCTTGGACTACATGCCTCAGTTCATCCCGATCAAACTCTGGGCATCCCTTGGGAATTTATCCCTGAACACGATCCAGGATGAGATCAGCAAAGGATGTGGATTTCTCTACTTCTGCGGCCATGGAAGCCCGAAATCATGGGCGACCCACAACAATGGGGATTACAGGAACTGGACAGGAATGTACAAAAATACAGATATGCGCAACCTCACCAACACCAACATGCCCCCGATAATGATCGTCGGCGGCTGCCATAACAGTGAACTCGATACAGCACCAAAGAACCTTCTCCTTGGATTCCTCAAAGAAAAATTCAACTACTTCAGGGTGAACGAAACCTGGCTTGGGTCCTACTTTAAATACAACTATGCCTTGGAATGCTGGAGCTGGGTCTTTGTAAAGGTCAAAGGAGGCGCGATAGCATCCACGGGAAGCAGCGGATTTGGAGGAGTGAACATCGGGGATCACAACCACGATGGCATCCCAGATTGCACCCAAGGACTTGATGGATGGTTCGAGCTAGAGCTCTTCCGCCTCTACAATCAGCAGAACATCACGGTCCTCGGCCAGACCTATGACCAGGTGCTCACCAACTATGTCCATACCTTCCCGGTAGACACTTCTCGGTACGATGCAAAGATCCTTGAGACACATATCTTACTGGGCGACCCAAGTCTCCAAATCGGTGGGTACCAATAAAATAAAAAAAAAGGAAAATGAGAGATACTTCTAGGTGTTGCACGAATGCAACAGCCAGGCGTTCTCAGGGATCTTCTTATAGATCTCGTATTGAGGCTCCTGGATAGGCTTCCGATATGCTTCTACAAGGATCCCATCGGTATTATATGACCAATAATACTTCCGAATGGATTTACCCTTTTCTTTTACCTCTTCCCTTCGGAGGCAGAGGAGGTTTTTCTGATGTAACTCGTAGAAGATCGAACGGATGTCCTTATGTAGCGACATATCCTCGACTTCTTTTATTCCCTTGAACACTTTTTGGACTGTTTGAGCGAGAGCGACTGCATCTTCTCGGCTCATGTCAAACCCGTTTTTCAACGCCTTTACAAAGAGGGTATTCATCTTTTCTCACCGGATACCATTCTGTTGCTTTCATTATTAAGGAGTTGTTGTACACCAGGTACCAGGGTTCTGTACGAGCAGTACCGAAACCTATTTTTACCGCTCCACCGAAAAGAAAAAAACTATGAATAACCAAGTATCGATATTTCTAAAAAAAAGGAATAATTTTTGATACGGATGCGAGAGACTGTTGTTAGTCTCGCTTGACGATACCAACAATCGTGATGACGAACGCGACGATTTCAAGGATGTTTAAAAACTGAAATGTATTTGCTTCAACGCTGGAAAGGACGAATCTTAAAAGGATAAGGACACCCCAGATTCCAGCACCTAAAACAATCAAGGTTTTATTCATCTGTTTCTCTCCTTACTATTCGAAACCTTCAAGGGAGATATTATGAGATGTCGTTATAATACTTGTCCCCTTCCGTTTGATTTACAACCAAAAAAAATCTTCACAAAACCTATTAAAACCTGACTCGATGTTGACCCCATATGACCTATTATAAGTTTCAGGATTCAGAAAAACGTGTACGTATCGGAAAAATCATCTGCCTTGCCAGAACCTACACAGAACACGCACGAGAAATGAATGTTCATGTCACTGAAGATCCCTTGCTCTTTCTTAAACCAACAAGTTCCATTATTTTCGATCACGGAACAATCATCATCCCAAAACAATCTCAATGTCTACACCATGAAGTCGAGCTGGGAGTCATCCTTGGAAAAAAAGCAAAGAGCATCCCTGAAGAAAACGCAATGCACTCTGTGCTTGGGTACCTTGTCGCTCTTGACATCACCGCCCGTGACATCCAAGCGGTAGCAAAAAAGAACGGGTGGCCTTGGGCGATCGCCAAAGGATTTGACACCTTCGCACCCATCAGTGATGCGGTGATGAAAGAAAAAGTCCCAGACCCACTGAATCTTGATCTGATGCTAAGAATCAATGGCGTGGTCAAACAGAGGGCAAACACGAACCAGATGATCTATTCAATAGAGCGAATCGTCTCATTTATATCAGAGATCATGACCCTGGAACCTGGAGACCTGATCCTGACCGGGACGCCAGAAGGGGTCGGAGAAATTAAAGAAGGCGATGTTCTCGAAGCACAACTAGACCGCCTCTGCTCATTAACGGTTGACGTAAAACACGAATAATCATTTTACATGATCCTCTTTTTCAAAAGACAGGTTTTACAAAGCTTCTGTGACGTCGGTTCACCACAGGTCAGACACGTATTCAGTTTTATCGGAGGATATTGTGTGAGCAACAGATCCTTGATGCTCTCATAACTATTCANNAACCTAGGCACAAGACCAGGCTGAATCTTTGAATGAGGACCAAGACGGGCAAGCTTCTGCATATCCCCGTTCGTGAAATTCATCAGGATCGACTGCGCCATATCATCAAGATTATGGCCCATCACCAGTTTATCTACCCCAAGCTCCTTTGTTTTTTTGTTCAGACAAAACCTCCGGAACACCCCGCAGTAGCTACATTCCCCTAGCTCATCATGAGATGCAGCAACCTTATCCATCGTCACCCCAATAGCCTCCTTAAAAGAGATGATATGATGTTCAATCCCTAGTTTCTTACAATTTTTCTGGGCTATCGGCAGACTGGTATCACGATATCCCTTGATTCCTTCATCAACCGTGATCGCATGCAACGTGACATGAGGATGGTGTGAGAAGATCTGATGCATGAGGTACAACGTTACTGTACTGTCCTTCCCACCGGACAAGGCGATTGCAAAGGTCGTCTCATCATTTGTCCGCCCTTGTTTTTTGATATCTTTTTTCACCCGTCGTTCAACAAATTCAATGAAATGGTTTTTACAAAGATGAGCACCACTATAGCGGATGAATGTGACTGCAGGTTTCTTACATTTCAAGCATTGGATGGTCATGAAAAGCCTCAAGAGATCAACGAACGAACAATGCAGAATATTTTCCTCTTTTAGTAGTTTACTGTAAAAAAAGAGAATCTGTGTAAATAAAACCTTAAGTTTTATATTATACGAATGCATATCAATTTCGAAAAGATACACTCTAAATGCTAAAAGGTTGAGGAGATATGGCTATGCCAGTAAAAAAGGAAGTTTGTAGCACCGGCATCGAAGAACTTGATATGAAAATGTCAGGAGGAATTCCACTGGGAAGCACCGTTCTTATCACGGGCTGCAGTGGATCGGGGAAGACAACGCTCTGTATGCAGTACCTGTTCAATGGAGCCAGAAAAGGGGAACGTGGCGTGTTTTTCACCATCACAGAACCTCTCTTTAAGCTGACAAAGAACCTAGAGGGGTTTGCCTTCTATGATAAGAAACTCATTGAATCAGGCATGGTCAATATCATCGATCTACGGATCATCAGTGAACGCTTAGGCTTAGACACAGAAAAATACACAGTCGAAGACGCAGGAGCCCTGCTTGATATCTTAAAGGATATCGCTGATGAGCTGGACGTCAAACGCTTGGTGATGGATTCTATCACTGCACTGTGCTATCGACTTCAGACCAGAGAGATGATCCGGGATTTTATCTTCAAACTCGGCACATCTCTTGCAGTGATGAAATGCACAACAATGCTTACCTCTGAAGTCCCACCTCAGACGTTCAAATTCTCCCAATATGAGATCGAGGAGTTCATCTCCGATGGTATTTTATTCCTTGGTGATATGGACAGGAAAGGAGATCTCATTCGGACATTACAGGTCATTAAAATGCGAGGGACTGATCATTCTCGCACGAAGTTTGCATTGAATATCTCGGCTCAACGTGGTATCGAATTGATACCATTGTTGAAATCGACTGAGTTTGAATCATTCTTGAAACGATAGGAGAAGAGAAGATGGTAGATGCGGTTATTGAAGGCATAAGGGAGCGAATCGCAGCAGCAATCCAGGTGAACCAATCCGTTGGGATCCAGGTCCCTGAGAATAGACATGGAGATTTACAAGAAGCGATCTTTGACTCTATGTGCAGAAACACTCATACCACATGGACCTATGTCACAGTCAGTAAAACCTTCGATTATCTTTCAAAGACGTTCAAAGAGGGGACCAAACAGTCCAATATCAAATTTATTGATTGTATCTCCCGTGCTGCCGGTATCTCTGAAGGATCCCCGAACTGTATCTATGTCGAAAGCCCAGTGATGCTCGAAAAAATGATCCTTGAGATATTGAACAATTTCAAAGGAATGAAACGTGATTTAGATAAATTCATCGTTATCGACTCGCTCAGCGCATTGATGATCTATAATGACCCAGAGATCATCAGAGAGTTCATGTCAGTGGTCATGAATAGAAGCAGGTCGGAGAACATCCATGTCGTCTCCATACTAGTCGAAGAGGAGATGGACTCAAGCAAACTGATACAGCTGAACGATAAAATCATAGTGCTACGTGATTCATTTATTGATTAGAGAGTAACAACCATGAGCCAATCTGATATGATAAAAAAGGACCACAGGCACCGTTCCTGGGAAGATCTCCCGACTCAAAAGGAACAGCTTTCAAACTGGCAAGAGAGCGCGTTTCATGCTGCAGTAGAAAAACTCCAAACAGCACATGGAAACCTCGATTCTGTCATGCGAACGGGTGAAGCGTTCGGGAGAGGCCTGTTCGTACAACAGATAAAAGAGAAATCACCGGAATGGACCATCAAAGAGTGGGTCCAGGAAATAGAAAAGGACGTCTGTGGACCACTTGGGACCGAATTTACGTTTACAAAAATTTCACATGATGTTGCGACAACGTTCATGAACAGAAATCCACTCGCACAAACATCTCAAGAACGTACTGCAGAATCACTCTTCAACATCGGAGTTATGCGTGGACTCTTCCTGAGCGCGTTCCCTCACGGGGAACTTGTGATCAATGAACTGAAAAACAAAGATCAACCTGAATTCATCTTCAAAACAAACGCATCAGCCAAAGATAAACTCGAACGCGAAAAAGTGATCCGCGCATTTACCTTTTTGAAAAAAGAAGACGGCGTCTGAGAGAATGCCACGAGAATCATTTGTCAATACCACGGTTCAAAAAAAAGAAGGTTTTATTCGTACTGGAATTGATAAGTTAGATCGTTTGCTTGAAGGAGGAATCCCTAGTGGATTTACCGTCGTTCTGGTCGGAAGCCCAGGGAGTAGTACCGAGATTCTTGTCAAACAGATTGCGTCTGCCGGCAGCGTCACCTACATCACCACTGAAGAAACAAAACAAGAGATCCTTGATACCATCAATCGGTTCAAATGGCCAATACCAGATATCGATTTTGTTGACATCTCAGAATTATACTATTCAAATGTCATACAAGGGGAACAGAAACGAGTCAGCATCTATGAACAACGATCAAAACTGAAGCTCAAGGAACTAATAGAAATCGGATCAACCGCGATGCCATCGACAGCCACCGCCAGCGAAGATTTCTTAGCTATTTTATCCAATCGGACAAAAAACGTTCCTGCTAACAGAATTATTATCATCAACTCCCTTGATTTTTTCCTCAGTCAATACGACCAGGAAGAAGTCCTTAGAACCATCTATGCTATTAAAGTCAATAACCTGAAGAATAAAGGTGCTCTCCTCATTGTGATGACGAAAGGAGTGCATGGCGATCTCTTTGAGCGGAAGATGGAAGGTCTTGCTGATGCAGTCCTTGAGCTTGATGTGATCCAGAAAGGCTCGTCTTTTGAGCGGTACCTCTCGGTAAAGAAAATGCGGAATTACGCAAAAAAGATAGGGATCGCCCGGTACGTGATCGATGATAGTGGATTTGTCCTGGAAATGATCGAACGTATCATGTAGAAAACGTTAGCGTGTTCTCATCGGTTGGTAAAAAAAAAAAGAGAAGAGGTTTTCTTCTAGTCTTACTGTAGGGTTACCTTTGAGAAGAAAATCTTTGCGTTGACTGTTTTCGCTGCACTTATCCCTTCATTACAGTTCACGTTTATCGTGATTGTAGGCATCGGTTTTAGTTTACCAAGACCGATTCCTTTTGGTGCACCAACAACAGTGAAGTTCTGGCCGATGCCAAGAGTTGGTTTTAATCCAGAGAATGCCTTTGGTTTTATGAACAAACCACCCGTAATGGTTATATTACAGGTAACTCCTGTTGCCTCCGCATCCCCGATGTTATCAATTGTTACAGTGAAACCTTTTCCACCGACAATACTAATCGAGAATGCTGGTTTGGGGTTCTCAGAAGGTAAATGTTTGAACATACCACCTGTGACATCATCGGTGTTAAATCCACCAGCCCAACCGATTTCTCCCGCGACAAAGTCTGAGGAAAGCATCTGAACATCAGCCATAGAATCATAACTTGTCCAGCTATGTCCACCATCAACACTGTAGGATGCCCCCGAATATGAAGTTGCACCTCCTGTGCTCACATATTTATTTGCAGTTCCAGGGAGGTAGGAAAGACCTGTTGAGAAACAGGTTCCAGAGTACGAGACTGGAGCCCATATTACGCCACCATCCGAGGTTTCAAACAGATCATAAGTAGCACCGTTATCATGGGCAGCTAATCCATGTGTCCCGTCCTTAAAGGCAATCTCATTTACACCAGCGTTTAAACCACCAGTGCTTGCACCAGAATAACTGCCAAACCAGGTGTGACCTTTGTCATGGGAGATGAAGACGTTTCCCATGTTTGTTCCGAATAGTACAGTATCGCCAACGACATCGACGACACCAGTCCATCCGCCTTCTCCGCTTTGGGCTGTAACACCACTGTAGTTTGCTAGTGGGACTCTAGTCCAAGTGGTTCCACCATTGCTGGTATAGTAATCTTCGAAATACCCATCTGCCGTATCTCCAAGAACCACTCCTTCGTTTTCATTCCAAAAGATGACGTTGTTACAAAATGAAATCGGGTAATGTCCAAGTTGGGTCCAGGTTGAACCGCCGTTGATTGTTTTATAGGCACCACAAGCAGAATCCTGTACTCCAGCCTGATTAAAAACTGATGCATATGCAACTGTTCCACTTAACCCACATATATTACCAAGGCCGTAGTCTCCCGCAGGTAGAACCACACCAGCTAACCAGAGGTCCCCTCCATTGGTTGTCATTGTAAAATCAGTGGTAGGTGCTCCTCCACCAGTTCCATCGAAGGCGACAGCCCAGGCAGTTAGATTATCGACTGCATCAAGATATCGTATACCACGTGATGCTGATGCAAAACCTGATGCTTGCTCGGTCCATTCCCCTCGACCTAATACGTTTTTCGGTTCGTTAAACGAGACGAATTGCGTTTCAGACGTCAATGCTGTTGCCGGCAAAACAAATGCCAATGCAATAGCGATTACGACACTAGCTTTTATTAACATCTTTGTTCTGTTTAAAATTTTCATATGTTATTCCCCATATCCATCATAATAAGCGTCTTTTTATTTAAATGTTTCGTAAAAAATACTCAGGCGAGTTTCTCTTACCTAGAGGATACTTTCGGTCTTCTTGACCACATGTTTATAAATGTCTTTCCTTTTCTCTTTACACAAGGGAGCTCTTATGGGAAAAGATAAACAAAATGAGTCACCACTCAACGATTTACCTGGCGTTGGTCCCGCGATAGCGGATAAATTGATTGAAGCAGGATACGCAGATATGATGAGTATCGCTGTTTCATCACCAAAAGAATTAGCAGAAGTCGCAGAAATCGGTGAACCAACCGCTGCAAAAATCATCCAAGCAGCACGAAAACAAGCAGACGTCGGCAGTTTCGAGACGGGAACCGCACTTCTCGAACGTCGAGCAAAAATAGGGTCAATCACCACAGGGTCGAAAGCATTTGATGAACTGATGGGTGGAAAAGGATTTGACAGTCAAGCAATCACTGAAATGTTTGGTGAGTTTGGATCAGGGAAAACCCAGATAGCACATCAGATGTGCGTCAACGTTCAACTTCCACTGGAGAAAGGAGGATTGGATGGTCATGTTTTCTACATTGACACAGAAAACACGTTTCGACCGGATCGTATCATCCAGATGGCGGAGGCTTATGATCTTGACTCTGACGAGGTGTTAAATAAAATCCATGTCGCCAGGGCGTACAACTCGAGCCATCAGATGCTCCTTGTTGATAAGGTCATAGAACTCTCCAAGGAGTTTCCAGCCCGTTTGTTAATTGTTGATTCACTCACTAGCCAGTTCCGTGCGGAGTTTGTTGGAAGAGGCGCGCTTGCGGATCGACAGCAGAAGCTAAACAAACATATGCATGATCTCCTACGGTGGAGCGATCTGTATAACGGGGTTGTTGTAGTGACCAATCAAGTCGCCGCGAAACCAGATGCGTTCTTTGGTGATCCGACCAGGCCGATTGGAGGTCATATTGTAGGGCATACTGCGACGTTTCGGTTATATCTGCGGAAAAGCAAGGGGGGGAAACGGATCGCACGATTGATTGATTCCCCGCATCTACCTGAGGGTGAAGCAGTGTTTTCTGTCAGTGAAATAGGAATCAGAGATTAAAAAAAAAAAAGGGTTTTATCCTTCTTTTCTTTCTAAAGAGGCTAGGTCCAGCTGTGCAGATGGAGCGTCCATGCGCAGGGGGATGAAGGGATGGCGTAATCTGTGTGACCGATTCCGGATCATCTTAACCAGCGCAAATCCTATGAGAAGAAGACCTACGGGAACCAGGAACAAAGGTGAGAGCAGGATTTCTTTCTGACCGATCAGCACCAGGATTGCGATGAGAAACGCAAGAAGGCCTCCGATGATGCCACTGAACTCAACAGGGACTTCTAAAGACCCGAGATGCATCATAAAAGGCTCGCGTCGTTCTTTTTGGTTCATCTGCAGCTTAACGGTGGTGTTTAACTCTTCCATCGTAGTCTGCATCGCTTCAAAATCTATTGTCATGGTCGTGTTTGTTTTCTCGATTTCAACGAGTTGTTCTTTGAGATAACTGGTCTCCTGCTGTTGTTTGGAAAGCTCATTATGCAGAAACGTCAGCTCACTATCAAGGACGCGTGCTACCTCAGGTGTGCTCTTCTTTTTCACATGGAAAAACAACGTCTCGATAGGTCCTTCGATCCCGATGGTCTTTAGTCCGTCTGACTCGGACGTCCTCCCAGACAAACGTTTTTCAACAGCAGATAACCGCGAGCTCACACTGGACGTTGTTTGCTCAATCTTGCGTATCCAGCTGCGTACTGACTGCAGATTCTCCTCCGAGTCAGGTCCTTCTTTCATTCCTCTTTTCTTCGATGATTTCTCTTTTCTTTTCCTCACTAACATAGTCTTTTCCCCCACTACCTCATAGAGTGATATCTATCTTTTAACGAAACGATTGATTCACCGCATCACACAGCGATGCAGCCCTCTAACTGAGCCGTATGACGCTGACCGCTTTCGTATCACTAAAATCCGCATACCCTGTGGCTTTCACGGTCAGAACCATATACGCTTCGTTGATGTTCGCATCCAGAATCGGTTTGATGCCGGTGATCTTTGCAGAACCATTATCAAGGGTCTTCCCTTGACCAGCATCCCCCGCCCCGACCAATGTTACGGTTGCTTCGCTAATCGGGTCTGCGCGTTCATCACTGGTGGTGACTTTCACCCAGATCGTGTAGGTCTTCGAAAATGTGAACTTCCCGCCTCCATCAGACCCTGGGCTTTCTGCAATAAGCGCGTTCGAGGTCACCTGTATATTCATTGCTCTGGTTGCCTTCGGGATCATAAAGACGACCGCTGCAATCACTGCGACTGCAACAATCATGATTACGATCAGGTACATCGGGATGCCTAACACATCCCCACTTTCGTTCTTCCTAAAATTCTTTCCATACATTTCTTTTTACCTCCCGACTTTTACGATAGCAGATATATACATGTATCTTTTTAATTCTTTTGCAATAAAATTATTATAATACAACGATGACACATTTTGGCCACCACTTTCCTGCTTGGTTTCGAAAAGAAAAAAACACTTCAGATCCTTCTGATGAGGAACGTCATTTCAGTTTCTTGAGGATCAATTTCGCTACTTTCTCCCCGGAGAGAAGCATGCCACCAAAAATCGGGCCCATCCGTGGAGCACCATACACAGCGTTCGCACCCATGCCAGCGATAAAAAGACCAGGGTAGACCTCTTTTGTGTTTTCCACGACGGTCCGTTCCCCTATCTCCGCGCACATGGACCGTTCTTTCTCAAGTTCCCCGCTTGGGGTATTCAACGCTCCGACCTTNNCGACAAGGGGTCCACATGCAACCCAGCGATCTCGACAGCACTCCAGTTGATCACAAACCCATTGATTTTCTTTTTATCCATCAGCACATCCTCAACAGAAATCGTATTGAAGATCCGGACACCGGCATCAATCGCGGCTGAACACAGTTTCGTGGTTACCTCGATAGAATCAGCACTGAAGTACCCGTTGCCCTCGTCTTTGAGCCGCACACCAACATCCTCTAGGATGTGTTTCGATTCTTTTTGCACGACGATAACCGGGAACGTCATACCTCCGCCCCACATGCCGCCACCAACAGAGAGTTTCCGCTCGAACAGGATGGTTTTTTTCCCAGCGTTCGCCAAGTATCTTGCAGCGGTCAAGCCTGCAGGGCCAGCTCCAGCGATAGCGACATCCACATCAAAACTATCACTGAACTCTTTCGAAAATCGTTCAAAGATTATGCGTGTGACTGTGACATCATCGATACTGATACTAAACACCTCGATACCGACCCATATTTTTCGAAGATTCTTAAACATACCGCTAATGATTTATATTCTTCGGTATGTTTCCTGTTCATGTTGATTATCCGACGTGTGCAGCCAAACGATATTTTCCCAGTCATAGCACTTGCGTTCGAAACGTTACCGGAACGCTATAACCCCTCCATCTTCACCCAGTTCTACGAGTCATGCCCTGAGGGTTTCCTCGTGGCTCTGACCAATGAGACGATAATAGGATTTCTCATCGGCATAAAAACAGCTCCAGACACCGCACGAATCCTCATGCTTGCGGTAAAAGATACATATCGCAAAAAAGGAATCGGCTCATCACTGCTGACACACTTCATCAAAGAGATGAAACAGCAAAATGTCACCAGGGCAGAACTTGAAGTCCGCACATCCAACAAACGTGCTTTACGGTTTTATCAATCCAGAGGATTTCTGCTTCAAGAAACATTACAGCGGTTCTATCAAAACGGGGAAAACGCGTACAGCATGCATAAAGAATTATGACCGATGTGTCACTTTTTCTTTCTCAGTCATGAAGCGGATGGCCATTTGATCAAGACGGTTCGCTATTTTCTCCAAACCAGGGTCGCCGTTGTTCTCCGAGACGATCCCTGCGATATCTTTACTGAGGGTAAAGACTGCGAGTTTATGCTCACGTTTTGACTTATGAATCTGATAGGGTGTGATTTCGAGTTTCTCATAAGCGCTATGGTCGCATCCGTTATGTTCACATATCTGTCCTAGTTGACTTCGGATCTGATATAAAAACGTGTGGAGTTGAATGAGTTCGTCTTTCTGCATTGTCTTTGCCTTTCCCGTTTCAAGAATAGTATAAAGACTTTTATATTTTTTCACGGTTGTTTCGTATGCAACTGATTAGCACTGGCACGAATGTTAATTCGTTTTGTATGTTATAAAATCATTGAAAGTCATTTTTTGTCAACACTTTGACTGCTTTAGGCATTTTGACGACATTACCAAGTTTAATACCAACGATTTCTTTGACGTTCTTATTATTCGCAATGTCCAGCAAGCGTTGCGTCACGATTCCATCAAAGACAATGGCCGAGACATTATCGCCTTTCTTAATTTCATCGGTGAGCTCACGAACAGGAATAGTACGTATCTCTTTACCGTTCCCATCTAACAACACCGCTTTTAATGAACCAGAGATCTCATTGAGGATGGTTTCATAATTCTTCTGTTTCTCTGTTGTGATCACCGGCTCTTCGACAACCTCCGGGGCACTATCTTCTTCCTTGTGGATCGGTTGTTGCTCCTTTTTCTTCGAGAAGAATTCTTTTTTCATCTTCTGTGGTTGTTTCTCGCCGTTGTCCTGACGCTTGTCCTCACCGTTCTTCCCCTCGATCTTAATATTGTACATGTCCATGTATTGTTCCCGGGGGATCTTATTTTTCAATGATTTCATGACGAGTTTCTGAGGGATTTCCTCGACCTCTCGTGTCTGTGGTGCCCGTGCGATGAAATCAACATCCGCGACCTGCAAGAGCTCCCGAAGGATCAGTTCCCCGCCGCGATCTCCATCGACAAAAACAGTCGTGATTTTTTCTTTTGATAAATCAATGACGGTCCGAGGGACATTCGTCCCACCAACCGCGATAACATTCTTTATACCATATTTTAACAGGTTCAGCACATCGCGTCTGCCTTCCACAATCACAATCGCATCACTATCATTGATATTCGGACCAGCAGGACAATGATCATGACCATAGCTGGTGATCTCCTCGACTTGGACAGCCTGCCGAACGTTCTCCGCGATACTCTCACTGTCGAGCTTGCTTTTCTCCATGACCTCATTCAGTAAAACCTTCGCTCGTTCGATGACCTGTTTTCTTCGAGACACACGCACATCTTCGACTTCATCGACATGGATCGTTGCCTTACAGGGTCCGACACGATCAATGCTTTCAAACGCTGCCGCTAAAATGACGGTTTCAACCTTGTCTAATGATGTTGGGAGCGTCAGAACGCCATCGCTTTTTCCGTTCTTCGAATCAAGCTCCACCTCGATTCGTCCGACCCGAGCGGATCGTTGTAGTTCTCGCAGGTCCAGTTCATCACCAAGGAGCCCTTCAGTTTGACCGAAGATCGCTCCGACAACATCGGATTTCTCGATGATTCCATCTGCTTTTATTTTAGCCTTAATTAAATATTTCGTAGTTGACGGGTCTATGACCATGTATCTTCACCTCTAATCTTCATCAACTCTTTGAAAAATAGCACCTGGTTCTGCTCGTAGTGGCAGAGGTTTTTTCTCTCAATCTTCCTACGTTTTTTTCATATATTTCGAGAGTAAGTAAATCGGTAATCTTAAGGTTATGAAGTACCATTTTTCATTAAGTTGATTCTTAATAATAGTGTATAGAACTTGCGTATTATTTAAATGTTGTGTTATGGGCCTCCCATCAAATGAGAATGACACTATACGCAGAATATTATGAGAAAAAGCCTATTCATTTTTCTTTCTTTTTCCGATCTGAATTCTAAAAACTTTCTGATGACATAAGTTACAGCCCATCTACTCTTTTCTCAATATCTGTGATCATGCTTTGGCAACTGAAGCAAATGTTGGTGTCGTTCTCCAGCTCTAATTCCGATTTACAGATTTTACACGGCATAGGCGCACAATCAAACCTCTATTAATTAAATGTAACCTATAAAGTTTTTATAAAAGATGGCGAGACAAAGACAGAAACTTGCAAGAGCATTTATCTTTTCAACCGAAAAAAGATAACGGCCTTTTACCGTTACAATTAAATGTCGCATTTGGTATTCAGAAAGGATTTTCATGGCTGAAAAAATTTTCATCGGCGTCGCCTGGCCGTATGCAAACGGCTCATTACATCTAGGGCATATCGCTGGATGCTACCTCCCAGCGGACATCTTCGCCCGGTTCAACCGACTGAAAGGAACAGATGTGCTCATGGTCTCCGGTAGTGATGAGCATGGGACCCCTATCACAATCACAGCGGATAAAGAAAAAACAACACCACAAGCAGTCGTCGATCGATACAACAAAGAACATACAGAAAACATGCGACAGCTTGGCATCTCCTTTGATCTATTCACTCGGACTACGACAACGAATCATGAAACACTAGTCCAAGAAATATTCCTCAATCTCTACCAGAAGAACCTGATTAATAAAAAAAGCATAGACGCATTCTACTGCCCAACCTGTTCACGGTTCCTACCGGACCGCTATGTAGAAGGAACCTGCCCGTACTGCCAGAAAGACGGAGCACGAGGAGACCAATGCGATAACTGCGGAAAACTCCTCGACACGTTCGAATTACTCAATGTACGATGTAAGATATGCGGGGGAACACCAGTCAAACAAAAAACAGAACACCTGTTCTTCGCCTTAAGCGCCTTTGAATCAAAACTCATCACATGGCTCAAGGATAAAAGCTACTGGAAGGCAAACGTACTGAAATTTACCAATAATTGGCTGCAGAACGGACTGCACGACCGGGCGATCACCCGAGATATCAACTGGGGTATCAAAGTCCCCGTGTTCGGCTTTGAGAACAAACGCATCTACGTCTGGTTCGACGCGGTGATAGGCTACCTCTCTGCAAGCAAAGAATGGGCAAAGAAACAAAAAGAACCAACGAAATGGAAGGAATGGTGGCAGAACCCAGAAGCAAAACATTACTATTTCCTCGCAAAGGACAACATCCCGTTCCACTCCATCATCTGGCCATCCATCCTCATGGGATACGATGAAACATTAAACCTCCCCTATAACATCCCAGCCAACGAGTATCTCACACTCAAAGGCGAGCAATTCTCAAAAAGCAGAGGCGTTGGAATCTGGGTCCCGGAGATCCTCCAACGGTTCGACCCTGACGTCATCCGATATTACCTTGCCATCAACATGCCAGAGAACAAAGACGCGGACTGGACCTGGAATGATTTTGTCATAAAAAACAATGACGAGCTTCTGGGCACCTACGGCAACTTCATCCACCGGGTGATCACCTTCATCAGCAAGAACTTCGGCTCCATTCCAGAGGCAGGCACCCTCAGTGACATAGATAAAGAAGCCTTACAAAAAATACAAGAAACACACAAGGAAGTCGAAGCAGCAATCGAACAATGCTCCTTCAAAAAAGGATTACGAACGGTCATGAATCTAGCTCAATACGGGAACGTGTACTTTGACCATAACCAACCCTGGACGCTGCTCAAAACAGACCCGCAACGCTGCAAGACAGTTTTACATATCAGTCTACGCCTGGTGCAAGCACTCGCGGTCACCATGGCACCCTACCTCCCCTTCTCCTCAGAACGCGTCTGGAAAATGCTGGGACAGACCCAACCGATCCAACACTGGGATGACGCTCTCCTTGAAATACACCCAGGGACAACTCTCGAAAATCCGACACCTTTATTTAAGAAACTTGAATTAACGGACATCGTAACCACAACAGACCCATTTTCAAAGCTCGATCTACGCGTCGCAAAAATCCTCGAAGTCTCAGATCATCCCCAAGCTGATAAATTATATATCATGCAGGTCGACCTCGGACCACTAGGAAAACGAACGATCGTCGCAGGCATGAAACCATATTATACAAAAGAAGAAATCACAGGAAAATCAATAGTCATGGTGATAAACCTTAAACCAGCGGTGATCCGCGGCGTCGAATCAAAAGGCATGCTGCTCGCTGCGACCGACGCAGATCATGTCGTCTCCCTACTCAACCCAAAGGAAAGCACCCCAGGAACCGAAGTCGGCGTGGACGGCATCGCACGAGAACCAGCCCCCATCCTTGAATTTGACGCGTTCAAACTCGCGCCAATGGTGACTGACGCAAAAGGGAACGCAGTCTACAATGGCAAACCATTGAAAACAAAAAGCGTCATCATCACCACCGACCGTTTCGTAAAAGAAGGCGCAAAAATATCATAGGAGAGAAAAGCATGAATGCACCAATCGTTATAGAAACGAACCTACCGGTCAAAATTCTGAACAAAGGCAAAGTACGAGATATCTATGAGGTAAACAACGACCTCTTGTTAATCGCAACTGACCGCATCTCAGCTTTTGATGTTGTCTTACCAAATCCAATACCATCAAAAGGCGTCTGTCTCACACAACTATCAAAATTCTGGTTTGACTATACAAAAAAAAGCATCCCGAACCATGTGATTTCCACAGAGGTATCCGAGCTTCCAAAGGAATTGCACGCCTATAAAACGCAGCTTGCGTACCGCAGCATGCTGGTGAAAAAAACCAAGGTCATCCCAATCGAATGCATCGTGCGAGGGTATCTTTCTGGCTCAGCATGGAACTCCTATAAAAAGGACGGGACGGTCTGCGGGGTAAAACTCCCTGGTAGTCTAAAGGAATCAGACCAATTCCCTGAACCTCTCTTCACTCCTTCGACGAAAGCCAAAGCAGGTCATGACATCAACATCTCGGTAACGGAGATGAAAAAACTTGTGGGTTCCGATGTCGGAGATACCTTAAACGATTATTCTTTGAAAATCTATGATACCGCGGTGAGATACGCAAGAAAACGTGGGATCATCATCGCTGACACGAAGTTTGAGTTCGGCATGTATCATGATGAGATCATCTGGATCGATGAGGCGTTAACACCGGATTCATCCAGGTTTTGGCCAGCAGAGGGCTACCAGCCAGGCAAACCGCAACCAAGTTTTGATAAGCAATACGTGCGCGATTACCTGAATTCGACTGGATGGGATCATAACTCAGCCCCACCAAATCTACCGCAACAAGTCATTGCTGAAACCTCAAGGAAATACCAAGAGGCGTATGAGAAGATTACTGGGAAAAAATTTCTTTTCAAATAAACATCTTCATGTAAAATCCTAGTTTTTGTGTCTCATTTTGTTGCTTAGGCAAAAGATTTAAAAAAGAGATCAGAGTAATAGGTATCTAATTATATTACTAATAGGGGGTTTTCATGAAGAAAAAAATACCAGCCTTCATTGCTGTCAGTCTGATTTTACTTCTCACACCAGCAGCACTCATCCAGGGAAATACCACCAGCACCAGTGTTCAGCAAGATATCCCCCTTAAACAGAATGAACTGGGGGAACAGGATGGACGATTCATCGAAAAACTCCAATGGTACTCACCGAACGGGGAATTACCAGGAACCTACGAAGAGTACCTTCTGAACCACCCCTATAAACCTGCGCGTTTTTCAACACCAAAAGAGTGGAAGGCATCTGTTTTTTCTGAGAATTATTCTCTTGCGATCCTGGTGAATGAAAACCTCTATCCATTGATTGATACCATGCTGCTTCAATATATTTCGGATCTCACATTGGAGGGATACGTCGTAGCTCAGACAGAAACATCCGGAGGAAACCCTGAGGATATTAAATCCTGGATACAGGAACAATATTCCACAGGAACCACCGGGGTACTCTTCGTTGGTGATATCCCTGCAGCATGGGCAGAGGTTTCCGGAGACCAGTTCCCAAGCGATTTGTTCTACATGGACCTTGATGGCACCTGGCGGGACGCGAACGATGACGGAGTCTACGAGGTCCATGAGGCGGGCTCTGGTGATATGGGGCCTGAGGTGTATGTTGGACGTATTTACGTCAATACCTTGACCTATGACAGTGAAGCAAACATGGTCAACGATTACTTTGCCAAAGCCCACGCCTACCGCATTGGCGAACTGATCCAACCCTGGCGAGGATTGGAATACGTAGAAGAAGATTGGTTTGACATGGATGTGAATCTTAACCTGATTTATGAGAAAAATGTGACCCGCCACGATTATGGATTTTTTACCACCGCTGAGGATTATCTGAATCAGATGGACCTTGGGCAACATTTCGTGCAGGTCTGTGTTCATAGCTACTCAGGGGGACATTATTTCAGCACCCGACCAACAGAGTCTGCTGCATATGCCCATATCTACATCTACAGTCCCTCAGCACGACAGGCAAAACTCCTGCTCGGATGTGATGATGGGGTTAAAGCATGGGTCAACGGAATCAATGTACTAACCAAGGATCGTTATGGCGGATGGAGCCCTGATCAATACACCACAAATATTTCCTTGAATCTCGGATGGAATCGATTACTGTGCAAAGTAAGTCAAGATGGCGGGGATTACCAACTCTCCGCTCGAGTGAGCGATCTGAATGGTTCAGCTTTTAACGATCTTTCCTATCAACTGAGCGACCCTGAAGAACACGGAGGGGAAGCAGAATATATACGCAGCTTCTTGCTGAATGGATTCCATCAGGACGTCGCAGATAATTTCTGGGAATATCTCACAACGAACTATCTTGATGTAAGCGAAGAATCCCTCAACCCGAATGAAGGAGATGAAAACGCTGGTAAAATCTGGACGAGGTACGACGCAGGCAACCCGTACATTGATCTGAGTGACTACTGTAACGATGCTGATTATGGGGCGTGTTACGCGTTCGTCCGAGTGTATGCCTCAGAGCAGACAACCTGTCAATTATGGATGGGCTATGATGATGGCGCACGTGTCTGGCTCAACGGCAACGAAGTCCTCTACGACAACCGGTACGGGGGCTTCGAGATCGATATGAAAAAAATAAACGTCACCCTTCAACCCGGTGAAAATCGATTGCTTATTAAGATTTCCGAGTGGATGGGTGACCATGGGTTCACCGCTCGTTTGTGCACACCAGATGGTGGCGTCGTGAATGGTTTAACCTATGACCCGCAGCCGACACCAATTACGTATGTTGGGACCTGGCTTGTGAACGGCCCGTACGCAAACCCGGATAAAGCGACACGGCTCAGCACCGATTATCTTGGTGATGAATCGAATGTGACTCCAAGTGAAGGGGAAAACGCACCATTAGGAGTTTGGGAGCGCGGGATTAGGAGTGGTTATCCGTTCAACATTGGCGCGTTTTACGATCGTGGCGCCTGGGTGTTGTCGCAGGATATCCAGGATCGGGACCCCCCTGTCCTGTTCTATAACCTGTTCGCTTGTGGACCTGGGCGATTCACTGATGAGAATTATCTCGCAGGAGCCTATATCTTTCATACATCCTCAGGACTTATTACGGTCGCCTCCTCCAAGAGCGGCAGCATGCTGAATTTTGCTGATTTCACCCAGCCGCTTTCGGAGGGAAAAAGCATTGGTGAAGCGTTCCGCCTCTGGTTCGACGCCCAAGCCCCGTATGTCCAATGGGAAAAGGAATGGTACTATGGGATGGCAATGTTTGGTGATCCAACGTTACGCATCCCCACATATATCCAGATGCAGGTGACCAAACCACAGAAAGCGCTCTATATCGGTGACAAACTGATCATGCCGTTTTTCACACCGGTGAGTATCGGGAAGATCACGATTGAGACCAATGTAACCAGCAATAATTATAACATAGATCGCGTGGAGTTCTTCCTTGATGGCGCAGTCCAGTCAACCGATACGACAGCACCCTACAGTTGGACCTGGAATCGCTTCGCGTTTCTGCAGCATACCATAAAAATCGTCGCCTATGATACAGAGGGGCATAACAGCTCAAGAGAATTGACGCTTTGGAAGTTCTTCTAAAACCCGTTTATCCTTCTTGTACGGGGGAACGCCAATCAAGACCAGGGGTCCGAATACCAATCTTTGGCACCAGGGGGAATCGTCGTTTATGCTGACTTTTCACCCTCATCATCCTGATCCTCTCGATTTGTTCTTTTGACGCATGCGAGGTTTTTTGTATCTCACTGATATCGATCTTCTGTTCCAATCCAAAGAGGATTTCATCAAGGGTCTGATAGCTCATCCGAAGCTCTTTTTCATCGGTCTGCCCGACCCAGAGTCCCGCGGTCGGTGGTTTTCGGATGATCGGAGCAGGTATTTTCAGATACCTAGCCAGCTGAAAGATCTGGGTTTTATACAGATCACCAAGCGGTTGAAAATCAACGCCGCCATCGCCGTACTTGGTGAAATACCCCACCAGGATCTCTGATTTGTTCGACGTTCCACAGACCAGGCTATTGGTCTCGTTTGCATATTCGTATAATAGAATCATCCGCACCCGGGGTTTGATGTTCGCAAGCGTTAATCTCTTTTTTTGTGCCAACGCCTTATGAAATAATGAGACAAAGGAGGAGATATCTATTTCTGCACAATCGACATTAAAGGTGTTTACAAAGAGCTTCACATGTTTGCGATCAAGCGCTGGCGTGGCTTCATCCGGAAGGAATACGCATTGGACGTTGTGTACTCCGAGTGCGTCCCTGCATAAAAGCGCACAGACAGCGGAGTCCACACCACCAGAAAGACCAAGCACAACACTGGAACAACCCGAATTTTCCACGTAGGTTTTAATAAACTCTTTTATGATAGTGGAAACATCTTGAGAGCTCATCGACAGATCGACCATGTTCATATCACATCCAGGTCTCAATTGATTCTTTTATTAACGTTTCTGCTTCTACCAATACCTTGTTATCGACGGAGCTAAATGAAGAACGAGCAATGGCAAGGGGTATCCTGCGGAGATAATCTGACATTCGAAGGTCTCTTCGCAGCGTCGTATTATAGTGATCCTCTACGATGTCATTCATGATATTCAGGTACTTATTGACGTTTTTCTCAGAAGCGGAGATGGCTGGCTCGAATCGTCTTGCTAGCTTTACCCACTGATCATAATAGTCATGCTTCTCTTTTAGCTCCCCGGTCCCATAAAATTTTTTTCTGAACAGGTTCAGTCGATCTTCTTTACCGATGTTTTGGACTTTTACGACTAATGCACATCGACTCATCAACAGAGGAGATAACCCGATGTCCTTTAACGCGTTTTTCCCAAACACCTGTGATTTCGGGTTTGCGAACGCAATCATGATGAAATTGCTTTCGATGTTCTGATGGAGTTTTGCGGAATGCACACTGCATTTACCATTGGAAAGCAGTTCATAACAATATTCTATGTCTTCCCCGGGGATTTTATCAAACTCGTCGACTAAGACCAGTTTCCGATTCGCATGCGGGAGTGCCCCAAGATCACCGGTCCCAAGATGACACACGAGCCCTGATCGTGTTGTATTGGCGCCAATCGTGATAATTTCTGAGAATCGTTCTGTGATGATTTCCTTGGCCATTGTTTTGCTGCTCCCTGGTTCTCCGATTATCAGGGAATGGACTGGTTCTTCGAAGGTGGAAAATATGCTTGCTGCGATCACCTTCTTCATGATGTCATTCCCATGGATTTCGTGGAAGACGTTTTCCCAGAACCCATGAAATCCACGTTCTTTTGCAAACTTTTTTAATTCATCCTCAGGGAGATAGATCCCGCTTTTTTCGCGTTCTATCATCTTCTTTGACTCAAGGATCTCACGAAGGCCCTCTGCTTTTGAAATCACTTTAGAAAACGCCTCGGATTTCCGCGAAAGCTGTAACACGTTCCCCTCAATGGTTAATGCAGCGTTCCCCCAGCCGACTGCATAGACATCTAAGACATTCAGAATCGATTTGATGACCGCTCGATCGGTTTTTTTTGATGTGATTTCAATGAGATCCCCGTTGGTGATTATGATATCAAGGATGTTTTCATTCGCAAGGATGTTCCGTGCTCGCTGCACAAGCATTATTCCTTTACTAGATCCCATTCCAAGCGAGGAAACAGACATAAGGGCGATCTGTTCAAGGGTCGTAATCCCCATGTTTTCCAATTTCTTTCGATCAGAGGGAACAACACCAAGTAAGGTCAGATCATCTTCCATAGAGCACCTATGCGAACAGGCAATAACCATCTCTAAGGATTAAAAGTTTCTGGTACGACGATGGTTCCAGGAAAGTACCTTCATTCACGGGAAATACGTCGGCTCAGATGATATTTTTTCATTTCCCTCTCAAGGTATCGATACACGGTGGGATGTTCGCTGCCGCTCAGCAGCATATCAAGTGCTTTTTTTGCGATATCCATGGTTTCAAAATCTGCTATCACGGCGACCGTATGACCATAGACCGCAAGGATGCCTCCCGTGAGACCTTCGATGACCCGTTTTGTTTTTCCCTCACGTCCGATGACCCTTGCTTTCACCCGGATGAGATGAGACTCCTTTTTCCCCACATAATCATAAATATCAAAGATATACAGCTCTGTTTCTTCCCCAAACAAACGGAATGCATGCTCCGGTGAAAACCCTCGTCCAATTGCACGGATCACGTCTTGAACCTTTAAGGGAATAAGGGGATCTTTTGCTTCTTGCTCATTGAACGCTATTTCCCCTTCCTCAGAATCGATCTCAAGATGTACCTGTAAGATCCTCTCGATCGTCTTCTTCGTTTCACCGTCCTTGCCGATCAATACTCCAACACGTTCTTTTGGAATACGTATATATTTCATGATTCATCACTTCTTTTTGTTCACCAGTTTCTCAAAGATAGCTTGTTCATCGCTTTCTATGTCGTATTTCTTGAAATAATAGGTGATATTATGAATATCCCTTTTTAGAAACTCAAAGGAGGACGGGTGATCAATTAGAACCGCCTGACCGACATCAATGATGTATGGTTTCTGACGAAACATGAGAATATTAAATGCGCTGAGGTCAGCATGGACGAGTTTTTCTTTGTACATCCTAGCCATAAATGTCATGATTTCGTCAAAGATCTTCTGCGGGTCTTTAAGATGCACATCTTTTAGCATCGGCGCTGGTTTCGAAGCAGTACCTATATACTCCATAAGTAAAACATTATGGACACATTTTATCGGAGCGGGTGCGCGCACCTTTGCCTTTTGCAATAA
The DNA here is from genome assembly GCA_002506745.1 of Euryarchaeota archaeon UBA33. Classification (GTDB taxonomy): domain Archaea; phylum Thermoplasmatota; class E2; order DHVEG-1; family DHVEG-1; genus SM1-50. Next base: position 1,169 of record DAYE01000039.1, on the reverse strand, counting down.
ATCAAGGTTTTTATATTCCTTTTTTGCCCATTCTTCGATAATACCCCGTCTGTTTTTATACCCATACGAAAAACGAGGATCACCTTCGATATACGCAGCGATATGTTTGAAGGTCATCGTTGAGGTTCGGAAGATTTTAATTGCAACAAACTCATTTTCCGGGGTCGTCCCACGAAAGATATTTGCTTCTTTTCCCGTGGAGATGGGAAAATCTATTTGATTGATTATTTTATCAGAAATCAGTTTCCCAAGCAGCAGAAGCGTTTGTCTATCGAATACTTCACCAAATGTTTTTCGATTAAAAACGACGCGGTCTAATATCACTTGTGATTGCCTATCGAGTTTTTTCAACCACTTGTCATTAAGAAGTTCATCAGAAGACATTAATTTCCTCTGGAAGCATTTTTCTTCTGCTCAGACTACTCGCCTGAGTCCTGCTATAGCGAAAAACAATGTCTGCTTTCTCATTTTGGATATCCCATGGTTTGATAATAAGCAGGTCACCAGCGCGCACCCGAGCCTTACGTTTCATCTTCCCCGGGATACGAGCCATACGAGATTTTTTATCCTCACAGACGACATGAATGCGAGACCCACCAAGGAGTTGTTCAGCGATCGCGAACAGCTCATTGTTTCTTCGATTTGGTAACGGCAACCGATAGTACCCTTCCTCACCGTCTTGCGATGCTCCGTGTGAATGATGCGGTCTTGCATACGTATTCTGTGGTGGTGTCATACTTTAAAGCCCCAATGAATCAGAAATCCTCTTAAGTGAGTCTAAACTCATCTCAAGAAACATCTGAAGTTCTAGTTCCATATCTGCACAGAGTTCAATTCGTTTTCGGTTACAGCCTGCCGCGAAGGATTTATCCTTAAACTTGGCCAATAATGTCTTCGGGGTCACATCAGCAAGTTTTTTAGAGGGCATGACCAGTGCCGCAGCGATGATCAGACCGGATACCGCATCAGCAGCGATCAACGATTTATCCAGATAGGTCTGTGGGATCTGTGCAGTATATTGATAGTTATGCGCTTTGATAGCGTTTATTGCTTCTGCAGGTAATAAATCAGTTAAGACTTTGACGGTAATCAGTGAATGCTTCTCCGGGTCGTTTTTTGTAAAATCATAATCGAGGTCATGTAACAGTCCAGTGATCCCCCAAAGCTGT